>JBAZHC010000018.1 GCA_041652575.1 Phycisphaerae bacterium
ACCATCTAGTGCCATTGCAACAGCACGATATCGATCACGCTGTTTTGCATTTTTTTCGGCACGAGCTTTCGATTTAAGTTTGGCGATGTCTGTTGGTGTATGCGGCTGTACATTCATGGCAAATTTCTTTTTAGGACAACTATGCCATAAGTTATACGATAGCGCAAGTCTTATTTTCTGGCGCGCGAAAATTTATTGGAATGCGTATAATCAGTGATTAATAAATTCGTGCCTTTACCTGCCCATCCGTAGTTCCTTAGGGACGAAGGTGGGTGGCTATTTCCGCGCAAAGGAAAGGCCAAAGGGCATTAGGCCCTTTGGCCTTAATAATCCTGGCGATGACCTACTCTCGCCCCGAAAGACTACCATCGGCCTGGCGGGCTTAGCTTCTGAGTTCGGAATGGGATCAGGCGTTTCCCCGCCAGTATAGTCACCAGGAAGTTCGTTAATTTGAAATCTGAAATTTTAGATTTCAAATCGTAATATTGTAATAGCGTAGACGTTCAATTGTCTGTCATTATGTTAAAACCAATATCAGTAAATGATTGATATGGTCAAGCGTTTGAGCGTTAGTACCGGTTAGCTGAACCCTTCTCAGGGCTTACACATCCGGCCTATCAACCTTGTGGTCTACAAGGGCTCTACAGTTGTCCGAAGACAACATGGAATCCTCATCTTGAGGAGGGCTTCACGCTTAGATGCTTTCAGCGTTTATCCTTTCCCGACTTAGCTACCCGGCTATGCCCTTAGCAGGACAACCGGTACACCAGCGGTCAGTGCTTCTCAGTCCTCTCGTACTAGAGAAACATCCTCTCAAGATTCCTACGCCCACAGCAGATAGGGACCGACCTGGCTCACGCCGGTCTGAACCCAGCTCGCGTACCACTTTAATCGGCGAACAGCCGAACCCTTGGGACCACCTTCAGCCCCAGGATGTGATGAGCCGACATCGAGGTGCCAAACCGCACCGCCGCTATGGACGCTCGGGTGCGATAAGCCTGTTATCCCCAGAGTACCTTTTGTCTGATGAGCGATGGCCCTTCCACTCAGAACCACCGGATCACTAAGTCCTACTTTCGTATCTGCTCGACTTATTGGTCTCGCAGTTAAGCACCCTTATACCTTTGCGCTCTACGCGTGATTGCCAACCACGCTGAGGGTACCTTTGAACTTCTCCGTTACACTTTGGGAGAAGACCGCCCCAGTCAAACTGCCCGCCTAGCATTGTTCCATGCCCGGATTCACGGGTCACGGTTAGACAACTAACATAGCAAGGGTGGTATTTCAACGTTGGCTCCCCGACATCCGAAAATGCCGGATCAAAGCCTCCCACCTATCCTACGCATGATATGACAGGTGTCAGTACCAGGTTACAGTAAAGGTTCACGGGGTCTTTCCGTCTTGCTGCGGGTATGTGGTATCTTCACCACAAATATAATTTCACCGAGTCCGTTCTTGAGACACTGCTCCAGTCGTTACGCGGTTCATGCACGTCGGAACTTACCCGACAAGGAACTTCGCTACCTTAGGACCGTCATAGTTACGGCCGCTGTTTACCGGGGCTTCGGTCGCCAGCTTTACAGGATTGCTCCCATTGACCGGCTTCCTTAACCTTCCGGCACCGAGCACGCGTCATTCTGTATACATCCACTATACGTGTTAGCACAGAACTGTGTTTTTGATAAACAGTCGCCAGAGCCACTTCACTGCGCCCTCATCATCTATCTATTGCTAAACAGACATGTAGGGACCCCTTATTGCGAACGTACGGGGTCAAATTGCCTAGTTCCTTAAGAACGGTTATCTCGAGCGCCTGAGGATATTCTCCTCACCTACCTGTGTCAGTTTTAGTACGGTCACATTGGCTTCATCCTACAGCAGCTATTTCTTGGCATTTTCTAAATCTACTTCGGCAACGAAAAACGGCCTCGGCCTTGCGGCACCCGCACGACTAATCACGGGATAAACATCAAAAATGCGTCACTGCTTACGTCCACCAACATGGTGCAGGAATATTAACCTGCTGTCCATCGTCTACGCCTTTCAGCCTCGACTAAGGGGCCGACTAACCCTGGGCGGATTTACCTTCCCCAGGAAACCTTAGGTTTACGGCGAACAGGATTCTCACCTGTTTTATCGTTACTCATGCCGGCATAATCACTAACAGTCGCTCCACGATTCGTTACCGTATCGCTTCTACGCTGACTGTTACGCTCTCCTACCACTTTGGTTACTGTCCGAAGACAGTTGCAAAATCCGCAGCTTCGGTTTTGAACTTAATTCCCGTTCATTATCGGCACCAAACTGCTCGGTCAGTAAGCTATTACGCACTTTTTAAATGGTGGCTGCTTCTAAGCCAACATCCTGACTGTCTATGCAATTCGACTTCCTTATGAACTTAGCTCAAATTTGGGACCTTAGCTGGCGGTCTGGGTTGTTTCCCTTTTGACCACGAATGTTATCACCCGCAGTCTGACTCCCGAGGTAAATTTAACGGTATTCGGAGTTTGGTTGGGGTAAGCAAGCGGGTAGCTCCTTATCCCCATTCAGTAGCTCTACCCCCGTCAAACAATTTACTCGAGGCTAGCCCAAAAGCTATTTCGGAGAGTACGAGATATCTCTACGTTTGATTAGACTTTTACTCCTCCGCACAGCTCATCCCATAACTTTTCAACGTTAATGAGTTCGGTCCTCCAGAGATTTTTACATCTCCTTCAACCTGGCCATGCGTAGATCACGTAGTTTCGCGTCTATCACTTGCGACTTGCGCCCTATTCAGACTCGCTTTCGCTACGGCTACTCCCCTAAAGGGATTAACCTTGCCACAAACGATAACTCGCCGGCTCATTATGCAAAAGGCACGCGGTCACCCGTTGCACTCCCGAAGGAATGCCATAGGGCTCCCACAGCTTTGTAAGTATATGGTTTCAGGTCCTTTTAACTCCCCTAATAGGGGTTCTTTTCATCTTTCGCTCGCGCTACTTTTCCACTATCGGTTGTCGAGTAGTACTTAGCCTTAGAGAGTGGTCTCCCTAGTTTCACACGGAGTTCCACGGGATCCGTGCTACTCTGGAACACTGGTATAACGGAGGGCTCTCGCTTTTATCTACAGGGCTATCACCTGCTACGGCTCAGCTTTCCAGCTGATTCGACTTGCAATGCCTTTGTAACTCCTAACCAATGCCCGCAACACCCCGACGAATCGAGGTTTGGGCTGGTCCGTTTTCGCTCGCCGCTACTGGCGGAGTCTCGGTTGATTTCCTTTCCTACAGGTACTTAGATGTTTCAGTTCCCTGCGTTCGCTTCTGCCGGCCTATACATTCAGCCGGAGATGATTCCAGTTTCCTGGAAACGGGTTTCCCCATTCGGACATTTCGGGATTAACAGTTGCTCGACACCTGCCCCGAACTTATCGCAGTCTGCCACGTCCTTCATCGCCTCTCGACACCTAGACATCCCCCATATACTCTTAGTAACTTGACCATATCAATCAAAAACTGATTAAAGGTTTTTTCATAATGGCGCTTGGTGAAAGTTGTGTTAAAAATACACAACCCACCTTGAGACATCTACGCTATTTACTTTTTAAAGAGCGGTAATTAACAACCCCTCGACAATGCTCGGAGCCGTTATACTGCTTTATGTCCGTTTTCGTCCCGAAAGGGGACTTCGACGAGACAACCCTTACTCATCGCTTTCGCTTTGAGCAAAGAATGGAGATGACAGGGATCGAACCTGCAACCTCCGGCTTGCAAAGCCGGCGCTCTCCCAGTTGAGCTACATCCCCGAACCGCTTGGCGGAAATCCGAAGCACAAAATCCGAAATTCCAAACAAATTCAAAATCCTGATTTTCAAACGCTCAAAAAGTTTTGAACATTCGAGTTTTGGTAATTTGATATTGTTTCGGATTTAGATATTCGAGTTTCGAATTTTCTAAACCAGTGGGCCCGGGAAGAGTCGAACTTCCGACCTTGCGCTTATCAGGCGCACGCTCTAACCAACTGAGCTACGAGCCCAAAACCCCAAAAACGCGGGTCTTGTAAAAGCCGTTGTTCGGACTCAATTGAACCGTATTCTAATACTTTTTAAAGAACTTTTGTCCTCAAAAACAAGGACAAACAAAAATGCCGCTGTACCTAACTGCCAGCGACATTGCGATAGACGAGAGATAGTAATTACTTACTTATCAGCAGTCAAGGACAAAAATTAACGATTTTTAAAATTTTTCGCAAATTTTCTCCGAAATTACTTCCGCCACCAAAACACAACGTGATTGCCAACCACATTGCAATTTAGCAATGATATATCAGCCCAAATACATAGTCAAGCAATTATTTTAAATAATTTTGTAGCCAAAAACACATTATAATATAAACAAAAGAAGATGTAGAATGTATAGTGCTGGAATAGGGGATAAGGGATAGGGTACAGGGTTTAGGGGATAGGACGTAGAACACAGTACACAGAACACAGAATATCGAAATCCTCCCTTCGGGCAAATCCAAATAACCAAAATTCAGAATAACTCACACGTCGGACTTTTAATGAACGTGAAACGGCTGCGTAAAACTTAACCGCGGATGACGCGGATTTATTTAGCCACAGAGTTCACAGAGACCACAGAGAAAAGCTTTAGACACGGATTAACACGGACGAACACCGTTTCTCACCACGAAGAACGGAGGGCGACACGAAGGATTGCTTCAACTAAACAGTTCTGCGAACCGTTTAAATTCAGATTAATCGACCTGCTCTACCCCGCAGTTTCCTTCAGAAACTAAACGCGGGGCCTCGCAGTTCTCAAATCTGAATTTTTGCCGATTATATCAGCAAAGTTGAAGCAATAAAATCTATTCCACTATGCTCGTATACAGTGGCGTAAGCCATCTCCTGACGATATACTGCCCCGCCAGAGGCGGGCAAGATACGAGCATAGATAGCTGGATATTTTTTTAGATAGGAATACCTAATGGCATTAATTTTGAATTTGAAAAAATTAGTATGGTGTCCCCGGATTATGGGATTACGGATTAGGCCTGATTAGGATTAAGGTGTCCCCTTATCAATATCTGGTGTCTACCAAATAACCTGTTTTTCCAAAACATTGATTTCCATATTTATCTTTATGTATATTTAAATCAGAATTCATTTTGTTTCTGGAAAATCTTTTCTGACACATAGGACATTGGTAAATATAAGTAGGCCCATATCCGCCTAAAGAAAACGATTTTATAGAAACATGCCTTCCTTTTCTCACACTTATTTGGCGTTTACTAAATGGTTTACCAAAATAAGAGTTTTTTGCTGACTCTCCTGCCTTTGATAATTCCACTTCATATCTTGGCTCAAATTTTTTATCTGTTGGTCTGATTTCTTGGATGTTAGTGTGCACAAATGATTTGATGGATGGTCCAGATGTTCTTCCACCAGTTGTATCGTAAACATAGAAGTATTCTCTGGCAACACCATCTTTTCGTTGTTTGTAAACTAAAGAATACGGCTCTACCATTCTTTGGATGCCATCATAAACAATCTCTATCATTGTCATATTTGTTCCAGCATCTAAAATGATATTTCTAAATTCAGGCGGAAAGAAGGCATGTTCCCCTCTCCCTTCGGGAAAGTTAGCAAACAGTTCGGCGATATGTTCCATAAACCGGCCAACCGCTGCTTCAAAATCGATTATTGCACCTTTTGGACATACAAGATACTTTTGCCATAAACCTTTTATTATTTGAAATGGCAAGTTAAGTAATAGGCCTTTTAGAAATCCGGGGCTTCTTTCAAAAATTGTTACTTTTAAAAGAGTTGAAACTATTTCTGCACGTTGTATTTCGATGCCAGTATCAAAGAATATCCAGAAAACATAGTCATATAAATCAGCAGAATGTCGTCTTTGCAATAGGCATTTTAGTTTTGAAGCTAATACTTCTTCCAGTTTTAAGCACTTTATTTCTGTCTTGCATTTTTGGTAATCAGAATATGGATGAATGATAAATCTCTTTTGAGTAGGAAGATAAATTCGGTCATATTGTGTTATATCCAAAGAAACTCTGATAGTGAATTTGCCTTCAGTTCCATAGAAATCTTTGAAGTACAAGCGAACATCGTAAGCCTTTTTCTCGCGATCCACGCCTTTTTTGTCTTGGACTACATTTTTGTCTTTTACAAAAATTACACCAGATGCTTCTTGAGCAAAATCACAAACCTTGTTGAGTTCCGTTTTGAGAAAATCCTCGGTAAGTGGTGTTTGTGTAGTAAAATCCAAGTCATTTGAATATCGCGTATTTTCAAAATAAGCTTTTCTAAGACAATTACCACCTTTTAGAATCAGGATATCCTTTAGGTCTGATACTGTGTAGATACCAGCAAGAATCCATCCAAATACATAATCTCGTTGCACATCTGAAGTATGAATTTCAAACTCTTTAGACTTTTGAATAATTTCGTCTTTATCAATCATTGGAGTATCTATTAATTCTTTTTCGACCTCTTAATATTTTGAACGATAGCCGTTCTTTTATGGTGTCGAGCTTTGTTGACAGTCATAAATTTTCCTGTAATTGCGCTTCTGCCGATTCTTGTCATTTCAAAATTCCTTTCAAATATTAAATTTTCCTAATAGGCGCACACATCGTACGCACTTTAAAATCTGACCTTTCGGAAATGGAAATCGGTGTGTCGAAATACTCTGTTCATACGGAACAAAATCAGGCATCGCGGACCTCGCATTTCGCGAGTCGTTTTTTTAGTTTTTTATATCCTGAGGCGCAGAACCAATGATGCAATTGATAATCCTAAGATGCAAACAATGTGCCAGTTTTTTGCCGTTAAAGATACTAAAAAACATATTTTCCGTAACTATTTATAAAATAAGTGGATATAAAATACACTAAAACAGGAGATGGCTTTTTTGAAAGAGATTTAAGCTGTCAATGTGGCAATTTTCGATGAAATTTGTGTCAATATGGCAGAAATATAGGACGATTACAAGACTTTCCCGCCTTCCGATGTCTCCTCAACTAAACCCTATACCCTGAACCCTGTACCTAAACCCTACTTCCCTTGTCCGAATAGTCAAAAGCGCGCAATAAAAAAATTGCGCAAATGTGAAAAATAAGATTTTTCCAAAATTTTTATCTCCTAGTCTAATAAGCACTTACGATTTTCGCCTAAAAAATTTTCTCAAAAAGTTCGTCAAAACTGCGCAAGTTTTCCCTATATATGGAAGCCCATATAAAGGGAAATTCGAAATCCGAATATCGAAATTCGAGACAAATTCAAAATTCTAATTCCTCAATATTCCAAACGGTTTTGAACATTTGAAATTTGGTAATTCGATATTGTTTCGAGTTTCGGGTTTAGTGCTTCGAATTTAACTAAAAGAGGACTTTATGCAAAAAGGTTATTTACCATACTATTATCCGGATTTTGTAATGCGAATATGCGTGTGGATATTGCTGCGCTATCGAAAAATCCGGTACGGCCATCCATTCCGGCGAATAAAACTTACACAAAACCAGTACGCAATTGTTGACCCCCAAGATTTCGAGATATTAAATTTATTCAAATGGTGCGCCGTAAAAGATTATGAAACTTTCTACGCGATACGATACTCGCGGAAGGGAAATAAAAAAACTACAGTAAAAATGCACAGGCAAATAATGAACGCAAAGGAAAATGAGATTGTCGATCATATAAACCATAACGGACTCGATAATCGAAGTGTAAATCTTCGAATCGCAACGGCATCACAAAATAACGCCAACAGCAGAAGGGGAATGAACAGGGGAAAGTCGAAATACAAGGGAGTCTGGCGGGATGAAAGGGCGGGCAAATGGCGGGCAGGGATAAAACATAACGGGAAACGCATACATCTGGGAATGTTCGATGACGAGATTGAAGCGGCAAAGGCTTATGACAGGGCGGCAGGGCTCTATCACGGAAAATTTGCAGTATTGAACTTTCCGGCCGATGAGCGAAAATGTTCTGGTTGTGCTTAAAAGCAATTATTGGTGGGGCTCTTAAGGATTGAGTTGTTCCGCTTTTGGCGGCTTAGAATTCTTTATCGTTGCGTTCTCTTTTTGTGCGGAAGAAGTCCTGCAGTATTTTCGAGCAGTCTTCGGCGAGTATTCCTTTGGTTATTTCGACTCTGTGGTTGAGTCGTTTATCCTGTACGATATTATACAGGCTTCCGCATGCTCCTGCCTTTGGGTCGTCGCAGCCGAATACCAATCTATCTATTCTGGCCAGTACTAAAGCTCCAGCGCACATCGCGCACGGTTCGAGAGTAACGTAGATTGTGCAGTTATGCAGCCGCCAGTGGCCGATATGTTCCGATGCGGCTGTTAGTGCGATTATTTCTGCGTGTGCGGTTGGGTCGTTGAGCTGGTGCCGCTGGTTTCGGCCTTTAGCTATGATTTGGTTTTCGTGTACGATGACTGCACCGACGGGCACATCGCCGTTTTCAAGGGCGACGTATGCCTGGTCGATTGCCGCTTTCATAAATTGCTGGTCTTGTTTTTCGTCCATTGTTTTATGATGATTCCTGCTTGTTCAACCGTTCTGCTGCTTGCCTGCTCTATTTTTGCCGGAGGCGAAAATACCCTCAAGGGGAGTCGAACCCCTGCTGCCGGCTTGAGAAGCCGGTGTCCTAACCACTAGACGATGAGGGCTAAAAAAAAATAAATGCCAAAATCGAAAAGTAAAATGGCGGCGGGTGGAGTCGAACCGCCGACCCTGGGCTTATGAATCCCATGCTCTAACCAACTGAGCTACGCCGCCATAATAAACTGTCAACAATACGGTTTCAAACTGAGCCATAATGCTATAACAGCCTGTAAATACAATGTTTATGAATATTACCCCGTTAATATTCTGCCGCCTGTAAAAGGAGGCAGAATATTCTTTTTTTCCGGCAAGGCAATATCCGACAGTAATTTACATAAAAAAACGGCATATTTCAATTAGTTTTTGGTAGTCTCAAGGCATATTTAATATATAATTCAAAATTATGTCATATTTAGCAGATTATGCCCTGCAGGTCGCAATGCAAATGGAACAGTTGGGCCAGACGTTCTATAAGTCTCTATCGGCCGGCTGCGGCAACGCGAAAATAGCGGCCCTTGCGGGTCTGCTCGCCCGTGAAGAAGAAAACCATTTTCTGACTTTCGAAAAAATGCGCAACGCCATACCTGCTGAAGAACGCGGGCCGAAAATGACCGAGGACCAGATTACCGCGGCGGCAGGCAAATTCTACAAACTGATTCTGCCAAGTCCTGCCGATGTCCGCAAAGTCGCCGACAGCGGTAATGTCGCTAATGCCCTGGATATGGCGATGCAGATGGAATCAGATTCCATCGCTTATTATTCGAGTCTGCTCAGTGTTGTCGGCAGAGACGGGGCTATCTTAAAAGCCGTTATTAAAGAAGAGGAAAAACATCTTGCCATTCTTCACGATTACCGCAAACGCATTACCGCTTAACCGTGTCATAAATTCGGAAGCTAAATAATTTTTAATTACCCCTCGCCGCCGAATAAATCTCCCTGCGCTGCCGCCTGGGCTCTGAAGCCTTAATCATTTATTAAACTTGAGTTTCAGGGGGATTTGGTTAAAATAAGAACTCCAAAAAGAAAGGAACAAAATGCAAAACGACAGAAAAGTAAAAATTATGCCGTGTCTTGATATGCGAAACGGAAGAGTCGTAAAAGGCGTTCACTTCGTCAATATAAAAGACGCAGGCGACCCTGTAGAATGCGCCAAGGCCTATTGCCATGCCGGCGCAGATGAACTCGCCATGCTCGATATCACCGCAACAGTCGAAAACAGGCCGACAATGCTCGATGTCGTCAGAAAAGTCGCTCTTGTAACCACCATTCCATTTACCGTTGGAGGCGGAATCAGCGATTTGAAAACGGCTGAGGCAGTCCTTAAGGCAGGCGCCAATAAAATTTCGACAAGCAGCGCAGCGTTTCGAAAACCGCAGATGATATCCGAAATGATAAAACAGTTCGGCGCAGAAAAAGTGACCGTAGCTATCGATGTCGATAAAAACCCCGCACTGCCGAGCGGATATGAAGTTTATATCGACGGCGGAAGAACAGCGACCGGAACGGATGCGGTCGAATGGGCAAAAAAAATAGATTCGTTCGGCGTAAAAGTAATCCTGCCGACAAGCAAGGCCGCCGACGGTGCAAAAACTGGCTATGATTTGCCCCTGATAAAAGCAATAGCAGAGACGACAGGCGCTGAAATCGTGGCGTCAGGCGGGGCAGGGGAAATGAAACATTTCCTGGAAGCTGTAAAGGCCGGGGCGACAATTTTGCTCGCGGCTTCGGTTTTTCATTTTAATATTATTGAAATTTCAAAGCTAAAAGCTTATTTAAGACAAGAAGGAATAAAAGTAATTCTTTGATATAAGATTTTGTTTCGGAGAGGTGTCTGAGTGGCCGAAAGAGCACGCTTGGAAAGCGTGTGTGCGGGCAACCGTACCGCGGGTTCGAATCCCGCCCTCTCCGTTCTTCGCTGCGCTACGAACGGCAGGCCGTTCTTTACTGCGATACGCGTGGCAGGCCATTCTTCGCTGCGCTTCCACCTACACTGACGTTACGGTGGACAGGCCGAATGGCGGGCCGTTCTTAAGAGGCTTCGCTTCCACCTACACTGGCGTTACGGTGGACAGGTCGAACGGCAGACCCATTATAGGTTGAAAAATGTGGTACGTATACATTCTAAAAATGGCTGATGGTGAATATTATGCCGGCTCAACTAACAACCTGCAAAGGCGAATGCAGGAACATTCAAGCGGACGAGAAATCTCTACAAAGTGGAGACTGCCAGTCATATTGGAAGCTTATATCGCAGTTAAATCAGAAAAAACAGCACGTCGTCTTGAAAAATATTTAAAAACATCGTCCGGAAAGGCAACACTAAGAAAAAGAATTTTGCCAGACGACGACTCGATTAAATAATTTTGCCGCAAAGGCACAAAAAACGTAAAACGGCTTCGCTTCCACCTACACTAACGTTACGGTGGACAGGCCGAACGGCAGGCCCGTTAGAGGTTGAAAAATTAGTACTTAAAGAGATAAAAAATGAAAAATAAACAACCGAAGGTAATGATTCCAGTTTTAGCGATGATTACAATTCCAGTTTGTATTTTGCTATTAGTGTTATCGGCAACGGCTGAGCCGAATGTGCCGACTGACACAAACGCTATGAAAACGAAAGTAAATGACGCTAATACGCAAGACGCCAATGAAGTATTGAGAAGAGGAAAGAATTACATTGAGACAAAGGTTTACAGCGAACAGGAAGATAAACAGATACTGGAGCTTTTCAAAGGAATGCGCGTATCCGACGTCGTGGACGGGATGGACAAGGTCGGGCTGAAGAATATCGGGGTGATGTCGCAGGATATTAAACCGCTGTGGCGGGATACCGAACATTTTGCGCACCGTATCATCGGCATCGCGGTAACGGCGCGATACGTTCCCACGAATAAACCCAATTTGCCGCAGATGGAGACCAGGGCATTCGACGCGTGGATCGACCAGTGGTATAAAAATATATCCTCCGAGCCGTTTACGCTTCTGATTCGCAGGGGCACCACAGTGCTGGTCATTGAAGAGGCCGGCGAAACGGATACGGGCACAATGGGGTCGCTCAACGGTATGTACTGGAAATATCTTGGATGCCTCGGCGTGGTTACAAGCAATACCGTGCGCGATACCGACGAACTTACCACTGAGAAGGTTCCAGTGTATTTTAAAAAGGCCGGCAGGGGAATTCGGCCCGGCAGAAACGAGATAGAATCCGTGAACAGGCCGATAGTATGCGGCAATGTTCTGGTCGAGCCGGGCGATGTTATCGTCGCAGACGGTGACGGCGTAGTGGTCGTTCCGAGGGCAAAGGCAAAGGAAGTCGCCGAGTACGCAAAGCTGACACTTGAGCCGGATAAGGAAAGACGGCGATGGCTGTATCAGAAATTAGGTTTGCCGAGCGACGACTCGGTTAAATAAAACGTGTAAATAAGTCATGGGTAAATAATCCGTGAAATTTGCCATATTCTCGATTAGAATAAGAATATGTCTAAGTTTCAGTTAATAAGTAAGTTTACACCTAAAGGCGACCAGCCGCAGGCGATAGAACAACTTGCCGGGGGTTTAAAAACCGGCAGACAGTACCAGACCCTGCACGGAGTTACCGGAAGCGGAAAAACATTCACGATGGCTAACGTCATCGCGCAATATCAACGGCCTGCACTTGTAATCAGCCATAATAAGACACTGGCGGCGCAGCTTTACGAAGAATTCAAAGAACTCTTTCCCAATAACGCTGTCGAATATTTCGTCAGCTATTACGATTATTATCAGCCTGAAGCGTATATTCCGCAGCGGGATATTTATATCGAAAAAGACGCGTCACGAAACGATGAACTGGACAGGCTTCGGCTTGCGGCGACGGCAAGTCTGACCAGCAGGGAAGATGTGATTATCGTTGCATCGGTATCGTGCATATTCGGTCTGGGTTCGCCGGAAGATTACAAAGCCAGCGTTATAGGTATAAAAGTCGGTGAAACTGTCGAGCGAAACGAACTGCTGGGCAGGCTCTCCGACGTTCAGTACGCAAGAAACGATGTGGATTTTCACCGCGGCACGTTCAGGGTTCGCGGCGATGTCGTGGAACTTTGGCCCAGCTACGAATCGTTCGCGGTAAGGCTCGAATTTTTCGGCGATGAGATAGAAAAAATAAATTACATCAATCCGACAAGCGGAGAAATTCTGGCGTCCGAACAGCAATTGTTCGTATATCCTGCCGGTCATTATGTTATGCCTGCCGAGCGGATTGAACTTGCCACGGCAAGTATAAAAGCGGAACTCGACCAGCGGCTTATGAAATTAAGGCAGGACGGCAAACTGCTCGAAGCTCAAAGGCTTGCGGCAAGGACGATGTACGACCTTGAAATGCTCAAGGAAGTAGGGTTTTGCAGCGGGATTGAAAATTACTCACGGCATTTGAGCGGGCTGCCGGCGGGTTCGAGACCTTATACGCTGATTGATTATTTCGGCGATAATTTTCTTTTGTTCATCGACGAATCGCACGTAACGATACCGCAGATTCGCGCGATGCATGCGGGAGACAAGAGCAGGAAACAAGTTTTAGTCGAACACGGATTCCGGCTGCCAAGCGCGATGGATAACAGGCCGCTGCGATTCGAGGAGTTTCAGGAGAACTGGAAACGTGTGATATTTGTTTCGGCGACGCCTGCGGAGTTCGAATTGAATCTGAGCAAAGGGGCGGTCGTCGAGCAGATAGTAAGGCCGACGGGACTGATTGACCCGGAGATATTTATTCAGCCTGCATCGAACCAGATTCCGCATCTGCTCGACCAGATTGAAAAACATATACAGTTAAAACAGCGTGTACTTGTTACGACGCTGACGAAAAGACTCGCGGAGGATTTATCCGCTTATATAACTAAAAAAGGTTTTCGGTGCAGATACCTGCACAGTGAAATAAAGACGCTTGACCGTGTTGGGATTTTGCGGGATTTGCGGTTGGGCGAGTTCGATGTGCTGGTGGGGATAAATCTTTTGCGTGAAGGACTGGATTTGCCGGAGGTTTCGCTGGTGGCGATTCTCGACGCGGACAAAGAAGGCTTCCTGCGGAGCCATACATCGCTTATTCAGACCATAGGCAGAACGGCAAGAAATGTCGACGCAAAGGTGTTTTTATACGCTGATAAAGTGACGGATTCGATGCAAAAAGCAATTGACGAAACGGAACGCCGGCGTACAATACAGATTCAATATAATAAAGACCATAATATTACGCCGGAAACGATTAAAAAACAGATATATACCGGTCTGCAGGACAAATTAAAGGCGCGACAAATCGCTCAACAGGCGGTAAGTCTGAGCGATAGTGAATATGACGCGGCGGAAATCGCCGTGCAGATAGAAAAGGAAATGCTGGAAGCGGCGGAAAAACTCGACTTCGAACGAGCGGCATTTTTAAGAGACCAATTGAAAGAATTAAAAGAACTGCCGCAGATAGGAAAACAAAAATGAAAAGCCTAGACACCAAAAGAGTAAGTCAACTTATCGATATGGCCATTGAGGAAGATTACGGCGGCAGAGACCTGTCGAGCGAACTTATGATTCCGGCCAATGCGACTGGGAAATCCTATATCATAACCCGCGAGGAAATCGTTGTGAGCGGTATGAATATCGCCAAAGAAACGCTGAAAAGATATAATCCGAAACTGAAGCTGAAAATACTCAAACGCGACGGGCAGAGGGCCAATGTGGCCGACAGGCTGGGCGTAATCGAAGGGCCGTTACGGTCGATGCTGAGCGCCGAACGGGTGGTACTGAATTTTCTGCAGAGACTTTGCGGCATAGCTACGATGACTTATAAATATGTTCACGCGGTCCGCGGGACAAAAGCGAAAATATACGATACACGCAAGACGATACCGGGCTGGCGGGAACTCGAGAAATACGCAGTTCGATGCGGCAAAGGACATAATCATCGATTCAGTCTGCGGGAAGCGGTAATGTTCAAGGATAATCATATCGCGCAGCTCGGGAAGAATTTTGAGCCGAGACTAAGAGAGCTTGTTAAAAAAGCGAGGAACATCGAAGGGGTAAAATTTGTCTGCGTTGAAGTCGACCATGTTGACGACCAGCTTAATCACGTTTTGAAAGTGCCCGGCATAGATGTTGTGCTGCTGGATAATATGGGTCAGTGGCAGTATAAACACGCGGTCGCAATGAGAGATAAGATGTGCAGGAATAAATGGACGCCTCAACTGGAAGCGAGCGGCGGAATTACGCTGAATAACGTAAGAGCAATCGCACTTTGCGGGGTGGACAGAATTTCCATAGGAGCGATAACGCACGGCGCGATTTCAGTTGATATCGGCCTTGACAGGGAATTCTAAAATAAGTACACAGAACTCAGAATACAGTAGACAGAATTTATAGTAATGGAATTTTATTTTGAATCGCGATTGTTTAGACGCTGATATAATTAAAGCGAATCTTGATACCAGCCGAATCGGCAGAGAAATAATAATTTATAAAAGCACATCGAGCACGAACGATGTCGCATCTGAATACGCAAAGGGCGGCGAAAAAAACGACGGCCTTGTGGTTTTCGCGGAACATCAAACCTCCGGCAGGGGACGGCGGGGCAATAAGTGGTTCGACGGTAAAAACAAAAGCGTATTGTGCTCGATACTGCTGAGCAATCCTAAAATTGGTCCGGATGTGATAACGCTTGCCGCGGCGGTTGCGGTGGCGGAAACAATCGACAGATGCGGCAAAAACGAGGCGAAAATCAAATGGCCCAACGATGTGCTTGTCGATGATAAAAAGGTCGCGGGGATACTTATCGAGAAAAAACAAAAATTCTTCATAGTCGGCATCGGCATCAACTGCCATCAGCAAAAAACGGATTTTTCCAAAGAACTTGAGGATTCCGCCACGAGTATAGATGTTCAATGCGGCACAGTCTGCGACAGAAACGGGCTTGCGAGGAGATTAATGTTCAATTTTGAATGTTGCCTTGAAATCGCGGAAGAAAATTGCGATGAAATAGTTGAAAAATGGCGCAACAGGAGTATGCTGACAGGCAAAAGGATAACCGTCGAGCATAACGGCAGGCAATTTACCGGTAACTGCCTTGGCGTTGAACCGTCCGAAGGACTTATATTACATCTCGAACGGGGCGGGGTCAAAATGTTCGATGCGGCTTCGACTACAATAATAAAATATTAAACCGGCGGAGAGAAAAAATGGCTGAAAAATTCGATATCGCTGTAATAGGTTCGGGGCCGGGCGGATATGCGGCTGCGATAAGATGCTCGCAAAAAGGCGCAACTGTCGCGATTATTGAAAAAGAACAAATCGGCGGAACCTGCCTTAACAGGGGCTGCATCCCGTCAAAGACTCTGCTGGCATCGGCGCATATTTTTAATCTTGCCAAAAACGCAGGCGCCTTCGGCGTCGATATCGAAAATCCGAAAGTAAACTGGCCGAAGATGCAGAGCCGAAAAGAAATGGTTGTAACGGGATTCAGAAAAGGTCTGACAGGCCTGATTGGAAGCAATAAAGTAAAAATTTTTCAGGGGACAGGACTACTTGCAGCAAAAAATAAAATCGCCGTGCAGGGAAATACGCCGGCGGAAATAGAAGCGGCAAAAATAATCATTGCTACCGGCTCTGTTCCTGTTGAAATACCGTTTATGCGTTTCGACGGTAAAACAATAATAAGCAGTACGGAAGCATTGTCCCTGTCAGAGATACCGAAATCGATGGTCATAATCGGCGGGGGAGTTATCGGCTGTGAAATGGCATGCGTTTATTCGAGCGTCGGGGCGAAAATTACCATTGTCGAGGCGTTGCCGAGCATTCTGCCGTTCGAGGATGAATGGGTGGGACAGATGCTAACGAGGGAATTCAAGAAATCGGGCATAGATGTAATCACAGGCAAAAAGGTAACTGCCTGTGAAAAAACTGATTCAGGCGTAAAACTTTCTCTCGAAGACGGGACGTTAATCGAGGCTGAGAAGGTTCTGGTTTCTGTCGGCAGAAAGGCATCGTGCGATAAGCAGACTATCGATAATCTATCGCTCGAAATGAAAGGTTCGGTTATAAAAGTCAACGACAGAATGGAAACAAGCGTGTCAGGCGTTTACGCGATTGGCGATGCAGTAGGGACAACATATCTGGCTCATGGCGCGTTTCTCGAGGCTGAGATAGCGGCTGATAACGCGATGGGTAAGGAAGTTCATATAGAAGATTATTCACTTGTGCCGAAAGCTGTTTATACATTTCCTGAAGTCGCTTCGGTCGGGAAAAATGAAACCAAATGCAAACAGGCGGGGGTTGATTACACGGTGGGCAAGGCATTTTTCAGGGCCAACGGCAGAAGCCTTGCGCATAATGAAACTGCTGGCGAAGTAAGAGTTGTGCGGGACAGGAAAACAGATAAAATCGTCGGAGTAACGATGGTCGGGGCCAGTGTTACCGAAATGATCGCCGCGGCCAGGGCTCTTCTTGGCAGCAATGAAAAAATAGACGAAATTTCGTTCGCACATCCGACAGTTTCAGAGGTACTCAAGGAGGCATGGGAAGACGCCTTCGGATTGAGCCTTCATACACCGCCGAGAACTTAACTATCTTATCACCGTACAATAGATTAAGTCCTTAATTTTTTGTTGACGGGAAATAGTCTGTAAAGTACAGTGGTTTATAGATTTGACGCAGTTTTTTGTCCGTTTTCAGGGATTTCCCGAAGCTAACGGCTAAAAGTAAGCCGAAGAAAAGATATTAAAAGGATTGTAAGTCAGGGGAAATGCAGGCTTTAAATAAATTAAAAACCTACTTTTTAAGGGGCCTGGCCACGTTTTTGCCAAGCATTTTGGCAATCTGGAATTCTGTAAAGTTTTATCAAATTCCTCAATATTTAGAAAATAACGCATATTTTTTAAGGAGAAACTGATTTGGACATTAGAATAATCGGTAAACATATGGAAATGACGGAAGTTATCAAAACGAGGATTGAGGAGAAAGTCGCCGGACTTCCCAAATTTTACAGCAGCGTTCTTGATGTGGAAGTTATCGTCGAAGGCGGCAAAGACGGAGTGACAAACAGCGCAGAAGTAATCGTAAGGTCGCGACATAACCATGTTTTCGTAGCCAAACATACCGGTCCGGATATAGATATATGCGTAGACGAAGCAGTAAGGAAAGTTGAACGGCAAGTTACGAAACAAAAAGAAAAAGAACGAGACAACAAACATGTAGACAACAAGAATGTAGAAAGTGAAGTGGAATAACGGTTTTGCAGTTCCGTTGTTTTTCTGTGGAAAGATAAAAATGGAAAGAGACAGCATGACGGTGCTTTTGAAAAATCAGGAGCCAATATGAAAATAGCAGATGTTATATGCGCCAAAGCTATAGTACCCAAGCTCGAGGCGGTAAAAAGAGACGAAGCAATAAAGGAACTTGTCAATGCTCTCGATAAGGCCGGGAAAATCGGCAAGGACAACATTGCTGATGTGGCAAAGGCCGTTATCAAAAGAGAAAATGAGGCGAGCACGGGCATAGGCAGGGGCGTTGCAGTGCCGCATATCAGACACAAAGCCGTGAAAAAAGTCGTTGCGGCCATCGGAATAAGCGCGACAGGGATTGATTTTTCTGCTTTGGACAAGCAGCCGGTTTATACCATAATTCTGCTGATAAGCCCTGTCGAAGGCGACCAGCACCTTCAGGCGATGGAAGCTATATTCGAGCATCTTCAAAATGATAATTTCCGGAAATTTCTCAAACAGTCTGAAACAGTGGACCAGATAAAGGAATTGCTGGTTGAAGCCGACCAGAATCCATCGTGGTAGTTTAAACGGAATATATATAATAAAATGCCGATTTAAATATCAGGAGAGTAATTGTTGGCAGGGACAGTCAGTCAAACGGAGGTTGAAATAAAGAACGCCAACGGCCTGCATATGCGGCCGGCGATGCAGTTCGTAGATACTGCAAGCCGATTTACGAGCGAAGTAGAAGTGAGCAACGGGCAAACCGCTGTTAACGGGAAAAGCATTATGCATATGGCAATGCTGGCAGCGGCGGCAGGAACAAAATTGACAATAACCGCCAAAGGGTCCGATTCGCAGCAGGCAATAGAGGCGTTAAAAGACCTTGTGGAAAATAAACTATTCGATGAGCCGGCCTGGCAGCCTATGGATAAAACTGCCGAATGAACGCAGACTTAAAATGGAAATAAAAAAAGGAATTGCCGTTTCGCCTGGGATAGCTATCGCCAGGTCTCTTGTAATAGATTCGGAGGACTACCGGATACCAAGACGGTCTATAATGCCGTCAGTTAAAGTACTGGAAGTCAAACGTGTCAGGGACGCTTTTAAAAGCGCGGTAGCGGAACTCGAAAGAATCCACTCCGGCGAAGATATCGCGGAAGGAAAGATAAAAGATATTTTCGCGGTTCATCTGCGATTCTTAAAAGATAAGAACCTCAGGAAACGAATCACCGATTTGGTTTATAACGAACTTCTGACCGCGGAATACGCGGTTTCGACGACACTTCGCGATATAGCCAACCATTTTGCCTCCGTTCAGGATAAATATATCAGCGAACGCGCGGCGGATATCTATGATATCGAGAAGCGTCTGCTTAAACATCTGCTTGGCGGAAAGCGCGAAGATGTTGACCATATAAATCATGAGGTTGTGATTGTCGCGCACGAACTAAGCCCCACGCAGACGGCGAGTTTCGATAAGAAATTCATAAAAGGCTTCGCGACCGATGCCGGCGGCAGAACGAGCCATACCGCTATCGTAGCCCGTTCGCTGGGCATTCCCGCGGTAGTAGGCCTCGAAGATGTTACGAGAAATGTCGCGCCGATGGCGACAGTGATAATAGACGGCAACCGCGGCGTTGTCATTATAGAGCCGGACGAAGCGACGATAAAAGAATATGAGCAGCATGCTGTAGAATTCGAAAGGCTCGAAAGAGAACTCGACACCCTGCGGGATATGGACGCGGTTACCCGCGACGGAGTGGCGATAGAGCTATTCGGAAATATTGAATTTCCGCATGAAGCGGAAATGGTGCTCGACAAGGGCGGGCAGGGAATAGGTCTTTACCGTACAGAGTTTTTATATCTTTACAGCGAGACCGAGCCTACTGAAGAAGACCATTACAGGGCATACAGCGAAGTTATCAGAGCCTTCGGCAATATGCCTATAATAATAAGAACGATGGACCTCGGAGCCGATAAGTTCACGCAGAGCAAACGCTTCACCCGCGAACCGAATCCGTTTCTCGGTTTGCGTTCAATCAGGTTCTGTCTGCAGAATCTTGTATTGTTCAAAACACAATTGCGGGCGATTCTGCGGGCATCGGTTAACGGCGATTTACGGATAATGTTTCCGCTGATAAGCAGTCTGCACGAACTTCGGCAGGCGAAAATGATATTGCGTGATGTGATGGAAGACCTCGACGAAGACGGGATAAAATACAATCCGAATATGCCGGTGGGCATAATGGTCGAGACGCCGTCGGCAGCGCTTACGGCATCGATACTTGCCGCTGAAAGCGATTTTTTCAGTATAGGAACAAACGACCTGATTCAATATACTCTCGCGGTGGACCGAGGAAATGAACGGGTTTCCAACCTTTACTCCGGAGCGGACCCTGCGATAGTAAATCTTCTTCGCAGTATTATACATGACGCAAATAAGGCGAAAATAAGCGCGAGTATCTGCGGCGAAATGGCTTCGGAACCGGAATATATAATGCTGCTTCTGGGACTTGGGTTCAGGACCTTTTCGATAGCTCCGCCGATAATACCGGAAATAAAAAAACTTGTCCGTTCGGTAACAATAGAATCGTGCAATGTCATCGCAAGAAAGGCTCTTACGATGAACTCCGAACGGGAAGTGATAAATTACCTTCGAAGCGCGGCGATGAAAATTCTGCCGGAAGTATTTTAGTAAAATTAAAATTGTGAAATCCGCTGGAGCGGATTTATCGATATAAAATTGTAAAACGAAATTTGGAGATTTGCAAATAGAACTGAATGTACGGACATTGGCTGGAAGGTACAAAATACACGGCAGTGTCAGGTTTTTATCACATCAGGAAGCGTTGAAAGTTGTCCAGCGGGCTCTGCTTAGAAGCGGTGCAGACCTGATTTACAGCCAGGGGTATAATCCGCGTCCAAAACTTTCGCTGCCGCTGCCGAAAAGTGTAGGAATTGCCTCGGAAGACGAACTATTCTGTGCGCAGATTTCCTGCCAGCCTGTAACTGACGGCAGGCCTGGGGAAAATGGCGATTTGAACAAAGAACTTTTTAAAAGTATCGCCGCCCAGATGCCTGAAGGTTTTTGTCTGACGGAACTGACAGTTCACAACGGAAGGGTTACTTATCAACCGCTCGAGGCTGAATATCTTGTATTTATAAACGATGCGGAGGAACTTGTGAAAGTTTCAGCGCAAGCGGATAAGCTCAACGGTCTTATCCGGGCAGGTGAAGAGATGACGATTGAAAGAACAGTTGACGAAAAAGGTTCCGTGAAAACTGTCGATGTCGGCAAATTTCTGAAATCGTTCGAGCAGGTTCCGGAAGGAATCAAAGTCGTCTCTAAGATTACAGACAAAGGAACAATAAGGCCCGATGAGATATTAAGACTTTTGGGCCTTGAGCCGGAGAGAATCGGAATCTCAATGGTCAGAAAAAAAGTCAACTGGCAGATGAATTAATAAAATTTTAAAATAATTAAACAAATAAGGATAATAAATATATGGCAATAGAAATGCTTATAAACGTTGCGGAAGCTGAGGAGTGCAGGATTGCTGTTGTAGAAAACGGCAGCCTGGAGGAGCTTTATATCGAAAGGCCCTCGCTGGCAAGTCATGTCGGCAATATTTACATGGGAAAAGTAGTAAACGTCGAGCCTGCGATACAGGCGGCGTTCATCGATTTCGGTCTGGGCAAAAACGGTTTTCTTCATATAAGCGACCTGCATCCGAAATACTTTATGCGGAAGGGCCAGGAATATACCGAGCATATCGGGAAAAGAAAATCGCTGAGGGAAAGGCCTCCTATTCAGCAGTGCCTCAAAAGAGGGCAGGACGTGATAGTTCAGGTTACAAAAGAAGGTATAAATACCAAGGGGCCTACGTTGTCAACGTACCTGTCGCTGCCGGGCAAATATCTTGTAATGATGCCATGGATGCATGACCTGGGCGTATCGCAAAAGATTGAAGACGAGCAGGAACGGGCAAGACTGAGAACGATTCTTGACGAAGTCAATCGTCCGGACAAGGCGGGATTTATTCTTCGTACCGCAAGCTCCGGCTGTTCCAAAAAAGACATCCAGAAGGATATGGACTATATTGACAGATTATGGAAGGCAATCCATAAGCGAATAGAGGGCATACAGTCGCCGGCAGAATTATACCGCGAGTCTGACCTCGTGATTCGTACGATGCGCGATATTTTCAATAATAACATAAGCAGGATTATATGCGACAGCGAGATTGTATGCCGCAGAATCAGGGATTTCCTGGCGATAGTTCAGCCACGGATGATAAAACGCGTAACATATCATGACGGCAAAATGCCGCTGTTTCATAAATACAGAATAGAAGATGAAATCCGGAAGATCCATTCGAGAAACGTGGATTTGAAAAACGGCGGTTCAATTGTTATCGAGCAAACCGAGGCGCTGGTCGCAATAGATGTTAACAGCGGGAAATATACAAAACATGAAAACGCCGAACAAACCGCACTTAAACTGAATCTTGAGGCTGCGAAGGAAATCGCGAGGCAGCTGAAACTTCGCGATATGGGCGGGCTGATTATCTGCGATTTTATCGATATGCGCGACAACAAGAACAGAAGAGAGGTTGAAAAGGCGTTTCGGAGCGCTTTGGTAAGCGACCGGGCACGAAGCAGGATACTGCGAATCAGCGCGTTCGGAATTATCGAGATGACAAGGCAGAGGGTTCGGCCGAGCCTGCAACTGAGCAATTACCTGAAATGTCCCTACTGCAGCGGAAGCGGGATGATTAAAAGCCCCGAATCGTCGGCGATAGAAATAGTAAGGACGCTTAATATGGCGGCAGCGAGGAAGGAAGTAAAAAGAATCGAACTTACAGTGCCTCCCGCGGTTGCGGATTTCCTGCTGAATCAGCGGCGGGCGATAATCGCCAGAATTGAAGCGAACGAACAAAAACAAATAAGAATCCGTCCCGATGAAACTTGCTGGGCGGAGCAATATAATGTAATATGCTTCGATGAACGTGAAGGAATTGTGAAAATTTAAAGGAACGGAACAGCCGAATGAAATTCGACCTTGAATACGCAAGGGAAGTAATAGACGCCGAAGCAAAGGGCGTGGCGCGAATGGCAAAAATTATCGATAATGCCTTTGCCGGCGCTGCGGAACTTATTTATTCCTGCAAAGGCTCAGTCATAGTTACGGGCATAGGGAAAGCCGGAATTGTCGGCCAGAAAATCAGCGCTACACTCGCATCGACAGGCACGCCGAGCCATTTTCTGCATCCGGCTGAAGCTATTCACGGCGACCTGGGCAGATTACGAAAAGAAGACATCGTACTTGTGTTGAGTTACGGCGGCGAAACAGACGAAATTATCCGTTTGATAAATATTGTCAAACAGCTTGAAGTAAAGCTTGTTGCGATTACAGGAGATAAACAGTCACGTTTGGCAACTTACAGCGATATTGTTTTATGTATGGGGCAGCTTGACGAAGCCTGTCCGCTGGGTGTTGCTCCGAGCGTTTCGACGACCTGTATGCTGGCGGTGGGCGATGCGCTGGCGCTTATAGTGATGAAGGCAAGAGAGTTCAGCGTCGAAGATTACGCGCGGTTTCATCCCGGCGGTTCGCTGGGGGCAAAACTTATTACTGTCGAGCAATCGATGATGTTCAAGGCAGGAGAAAAACTTCCGATAGCAAAGACTGACGATACTGTCGGGGAATTGCTTAATAAAAACAGCGACGTAAAAAGACACGGAGCAGTAATGATTGTCGATGCGGCCGGTAAGCTGACGGGAATTGTTACCGATGCTGATTTGAGAAGGATTATGGCGAAAGATGGAGCCAAAATTTTTGACAGCAAAGTCAAAGATATAATGACGACAAACTGCAAGAGAATCAGAGCCAGCGCACTTGCCGCTGAAGCTATGGCGATATTCCATAAACACAGAATCGACGATTTACCTGTTGTCGACGAAGAAAACAGACCTGTCGGTATGATAGACGTACAGGACGTTGTTTCGATAAAGATTGTAGGTTAGCCCGGATGACGCATATAAACAAGACGGACCTTAAACAAATAAAACTGCTGGCGATGGACGTTGACGGCGTTCTGACCGATGGGAAAATAATAATAAGCTCAGACGGTTCGGAGTCCAAGGCCTTCAATCTGCTGGACGGACACGGCATAAGAATGTGGCGAAGGGCGGGTCTGAAGGCGGCACTGATAAGCGGCAGAGAAAGCGCCGTAACAAAACAAAGAGCCAAAGAACTGGAAATCGACTTTTTATACCAGCCCTGTCAGGAGAAACTTGCCTGTTTCGAAAAGCTCCTGGCGGATTCGCAGCTTGAACCTAAAAACATTGCCTATATAGGCGATGATGTGCTCGATATCCCAATAGTAAGACGTGCCGGCTTCGGCGTCGCTGTGGCCAATGCGGTCGATGAACTTAAAAGTTGTGCCCATTATGTAACCTCAGGAACCGGCGGCAACGGAGCCGTAAGAGAGGTTGTGGAATATATTCTCAAGAACACAGGCCAGTGGACGGTACTGATGGAACGTTATCTTATTTGAAACTAATCGGCTGTATTATGATTCAGAATAGAAAATTCAAAATCTGGTTTATTTCGTTTGCCGTAGTGCTGTTTGTCTTTCTGCTCTACAGGATATTCGGTAATATCGGCATTATAAAGATATCGAAACCTGCCTATCAATCGGCAGGAAGCGATGTAAACGGGTTTGACAACGATGCCAACGCCGGGCAGGTGGGACAGGCAAGGCTCGAATATGTCGAACGGGCCCGTTTCGAAACGGTAGACCCGAAAACAAGAAAACTCAAACGTGTCGTCGGGTTCGAAAAAGTACTGCATAAAAGCGGCGATGAATGGGTGCTCGACAAGCCATATATGAACATTTTCCAGGAAAACCTCCGCTGCGATATCACCGCGGATACCGGCACAGTTGAACTTGAAAATGTCGAAGGGGCAGACCCTTCGCCCAAACAGGCAATCCTGAAAGGCAATGTTATCGTTCATGTGCTTGGACAGGGCAAACGCTCGGATAGTTATATCTATCTTAACGAGGTGGCCTTTGACAGCGACCGTTCAATGCTCTGGTCCAACAACGATGTTAATTTCGTATCGGTTGACGCGGACCTTATGGGAAAAGGTCTGGAAATAGTCTATAACAATGCCACCAACAGGCTGGAATACTTTAAGATAAAGCAAATTGAATTTTTGAACATACGAAGTCTGCCTGAAACAATCGCCGACGCAAATGACGCTTCGCCGGAAATATCGAAGACGCCTAAACAACCCAAACCTGCGGCTATTGCGGCAGTACCTTCCGAATCCGGTGCGGGCGGGGCGGCAGCCGCTGAAAAAGAGGATAACTACCAGTGCCTGTTCAGGGATAATGTAAAAATAGAATATAAAGAGGAGGTTGTTCTTGCCGATGAGATTTCCATAACGAATCTTCTCTGGTCGCAGGCACAGTCGGCGGATCAGCAGCAACAGCCGCCGCAAGCCGGCACACAAACAACCGCTTCGACGGAAACTTCGGCGGTAAAGACGGAAGAAATAAAACAATTGACACAGCAGCGGAAACCTATAGTCGCTACGGTAAAATGTGACGGGCCTATGATAATTAAACCTGTCGCATCAGGCGATTATGACGAGGTAAAGCCTGCGGAGTTCAAAGGCTTTTATCAGCTCGGCAGCGATATGTTCTACTGGCTCGGTCAGCGGAATGTACTTATCTCGCAGAAAATAAATTACGATATCGCCACCGAGACGGCCAGCGCTGAGGGAAAGGTGGAACTGGTTTTTTATCCGCAGATAAAAGCACCTAAAGGCCGCGGGAAAACGCCGTTTATTATAAGCGCAAAACAAGGGGCCCAGTTTGTCGTGCCTGACAAAGAGGCAGCGTTTTTCGGCGATGTGAAAGGCGCGTTTATCAAACAGGCGGATTTATATGACGAAGAAAATGTTTTCTACGGCAGCAAACTTGTCGCGACTCTTAACGGAGAAAAGGGCAGAGGAGACCTTATGAACTCTTCTGATATATCGCACATAACAGTATTTGGGCCGAATGTCAGGCTGGAATCGGTGAGGACGCTTGACAAAACGAAATTGAGCCATGTCAGACTCAAATCCGAAAGAATCGATTATGACCGCGCCAGTGAAGATATAATCGCCGTGGGCAAAGGCAAAATCGAATACAGCAATACCGCGAAAAATGTCAGTAAGTCTTCCGGACAGAAATCGCTCGACAAGCCGTGTTTCGCACTGGTCGAAGGGTTTACCAAACTTGTCTGGGACACAAATTCGATGCACGTAAGCGCCTCCAGCGAAAAAACAGCAGGTATTCACATCGGATATGTGCCGATTATCGAAACCGGCTACGGACCAAGAATCACAATCGATACCAGACAGGTCGATATCGATTATTTTGAACCAACGCCGGGCAATTCTCAGCTTAAGAAACTTAAGGCAGCCGGCGGAATCGTTTACTATGAGCAGGGCAGGTATGAATTCGCGGGCAAAGAACTTAATTATAACGCGGCAGAAGATTTTATGACGGTCTCAGGCACGCCGGAAATGCCGTGTATGCTGAACGGGGTATTTGCCGACGCGATAGAATATAACCTCAAGACCGGCTCGGCGAGCGCGGTCCTCGGCGGCGGGGTCGGAATTATGCCGGTCAGGGAATAATTTATCTTGTTTGTCGGCAAGAATGTTTTAAGGTTGACATATCCTCGAATTTAGCTAAACTATCCGCTCTTTAACCCATTATAAATCCTGATATAAGGAGTTCAGATTGGCTTATAATTGTGTTGTACTGATAAAACAGGTGCCCGACACCAAGAGAATCACTGTCGATGCGATGAATGACGACGGCACCGTCAATAGAGGCGCTCTGCCGGCGATTTTTAATCCGGAAGACCTTAATGCACTCGAACTGGCACTGGATATAAAAGATAAATTCGGCGGCAAAGTAACCGCAATCGCTATGGGACTGCCCGCGGCAAGCGCAGTTTTACGCGAAGCTCTCTACAGAGGCGCCGATGACGCGATACTTGTTACCGACAGACGATGCGCGGCAAGCGATACACTGGCAACGAGCTATATCCTGAGCTGTGCCGTTAAAAAAATTGATTACGATATAGTACTCTGCGGAAGACAGGCAATCGACGGCGATACCGCACAGGTAGGTCCTCAGCTTGCTGAAAAATTAAATATCCCTCAGATTACTTATGTCGAAGAACTTATCAGTCTTGAAAATCACTTGATGACCGCAAGACGAAATGTCGGCAACGGCTGGCAGGAAGTGAAATGCAAACTGCCTGTTCTGCTTACAGTTATCGACGAGGCAAACGAGCCGCGAGTGTCAGTGGCGAAAAGACTGATGAAATATAAAAAGGCCAGGACGCCTGTTGAAATTCAAATGCAGCTAAAGCAGAATAACCCTGCCGCAAATGAGACTGAATTGAAACAGCTCGTACAGGCAAAAGTGGAAGAGCTGGAGGAAAAAGGCCTGCTGATAAAACAGTGGGACCTCGATTATCTCAACGCTGATTTACAGTGGTGCGGCAGAGACGGTTCACCGACAAAAGTGCACCGTATTCAAAGCGTAGTTTTGACTGCACGCGAAAGCAAAACAGTTGAGACGAGCGAAAAGGGCATCACGGATATGATTCACGAATTAATATCAGATAAGACTATAAGTTAATTTCAGGATGATTCTATGATTTCAGTCAACCCGAAAGGGGAAGTATGGGTATTTGCCGAACAGCATGAAGGCAAACTTGAAGACATCGGCCTTGAACTGCTCGGAAGGGCAAGGATGCTCGGCGATAAGCTCGGCGTTAAAGTCGGAGCGGTTCTTATCGGCGATGAGGTCAAGGGCCTTGCGGAAAAGCTCTGCCATTACGGAGCCGATACGGTTTATGTGCTCGAACATCCGCTGCTGGAACACTACCAGGCCAACAGCTACAGCAAGGTGATATACGACCTTGTTCATAAATACGAGCCTCAGATAATGATTTACGGGGCAAGCCCCTGCGGAAGAGACCTTGCACCGCGAGTTGCAAGCGCGACAAAGGCCGGTCTTACGGCCGACTGTACCGATTTGCAGATTGGCGACCATGAGAGCAAGGATAAAGTTTA
This sequence comes from Phycisphaerae bacterium, assembly GCA_041652575.1. NCBI lineage: Bacteria > Pseudomonadati > Planctomycetota > Phycisphaerae > Phycisphaerae bacterium. Next base: position 27,983 of record JBAZHC010000018.1, read on the forward strand.
TAAAAATCTTCTGCTGCAAATAAGGCCGGCGTTCGGCGGAAATATTATCGCGACGATTATAAATTACGACCGCTGGCCGCAGATGGCAACGGTTCGCGAAGGCGTTATGCCGATGCCCGACGCTATCGGCACGAGAAAAGGCAAAATCATCGTTGAAAATGTACATCTAACGCACGATGAACTGCCGCTGGAAATTCTCAGGGAACATAAACGCGAAAAGAAAGTCAATCTCAAGGCTTCGAGAATTGTCGTATCCGGCGGGGCAGGAGTCGGCAGCAAGGAAAACTTCCGGTTAATCTGGGACCTTGCCAACGCGATGGGCGCCGCACCCGGCGCTACGAGAGCGGCGGTCGATTTGGGATTTATCGACAGGGACCACCAGGTAGGACAGACCGGCACAACAGTAAGGCCGAGTTTGTATATCGCGGTCGGAATCAGCGGAGCTATTCAGCATCAGGCGGGTATGAGCGACAGTCAGAAAATTATCGCAATCAACAACGACCCGCAGGCTCCGATTTTCGATATCGCTCACTATAAAATTGTCGGCGACCTTAATGAAATCGTACCAAAGATGATAAAAGCTATAAAGGCGAGAGTTTAAAAGATGGCAAATTTCTACAAAGATAACGACGATATTCAGTTTTTGTTCAGGCATGTGGATATGGCCGGTGCCGCCAATATGATGGAAGAGGGCTTCAAGTTCGCAAAGGAATTTGATTACGCTCCGGCAGATGCCGCCGATGCAATTGAAAATTATGACCTTGTGCTTGATTCGATCGGCAAACTCAGCGGCGATTTTATTGCTCCGCGCAGCGAAGATATTGACAGGCAGGGAAGCACTCTTAACGAAGACGGCACTGTCAGTTATGCTGACGGCACAAGAGAGTCGCTCGATATGCTGGCAAAAGCCCATGTTATGGGTTCCACTCTGCCGCACAGATTCAGCGGACTGAATTTCCCAAACCTTGCTCACTCAATCTCCATCGAAATAGTTTCCCGTGCCGATGCTTCTTTAATGAATTTATTCGGTCTTCAGGGCATAGCAGAGACAATCAATGCGTTCGCATCGGAAGAAATAAAGCAGAAGTACCTGCATGATTTTGCCGCAGGAAAGGTAACCGGCGCAATGGTTCTGACCGAGCCTGACGCGGGAAGCGACCTGCAAAGCTGTAAATTGAGAGCCTTTCAGGATGACAGCGGCAACTGGTACCTGCACGGCGTAAAACGCTTTATAACCAACGGCTGCGGTGAAGTGCTGCTTGTTCTTTCGAGAAGCGAGCCGGACAGAAGCGGCGGACTTGGTTTAAGTCTGTTCGTCTGCGACAGAGGCCCGACGGTTCACGTTCGCAGAATCGAAGATAAGCTCGGCATTCACGGTTCGCCGACCTGCGAGTTGTTTTTCGACAATACGCCCTGCGAACTGATTGGCGAGAGAAAACGCGGACTCGCTCCTTATGTTATGACGCTTATGAACGGCGCAAGACTGGGCATATCAGGCCAGTCGCTCGGAATCGGCGAGGCGGCATACAGGGTCGCAAGAGATTACGCGGCGAGCAGAAAACAGTTTGGCGGTCCGATTGAGAAACTGCCGGCGGTTCGGGATATGGTTATCGATATGAAACTTGATGTCGAAACGGCAAGGGCGCTTCTTTATGAAACAAGCAGGGTAGTTGACTATGATGTAGGTTATACGAAGCAGATGGAATTTAATCCGCCCGCGGACAAAGAACAGCTTAAAAAGCTCAGAGATGTTTCAAGACGTTACGGCCGATACGCGGGAATGCTTACGCCGATGACGAAATATTTTAGTTCAGAAATGTGCAACAGGGTTGCATATAACGCGATACAGATTCTCGGCGGAAGCGGATTTATGCGGGATTATCCCTGCGAAAGATTCGCAAGGGACGCGAGAATCACGACAATATACGAAGGCACGAGCCAGTTGCAGGTTGTCGCGGCTGTTCGGGGCGTATGCAGCGGAACAGCGGAAAAGTATATCGAGGAACTCGCGGCTGGACATTATGAGCCGCAGGTTAAGGATCTGCTCGATATTCTCAAAAAGAATACAGAACTTCTGCTTAAAGCGGCGGCTTTTGCAAAGGAAACCGGCGTTGATTATATGGACCTTTACGGCAGAGGACTTGTGGATTCGGCGATTTGTATTATCTGCGGGTATCTGTTCTGCGGACAGGCAAGCAGTAAGGTCGATATGCAGACCGATACGGCAGGCGGCGAAAAAATGAGTATGAAAAAGAGAAAAGAAATACTCGCGCGCAGATATATCACCAGGAACACTCCGATGATAAAAGCTATTGTCGAAAATATCTTCGGCGGCGACAGATCGACGTTCGAACAGTACGAGACTCTGGCAGGTCCGGTGCCACAGGAGAAATAACAGCGTGCTAAAGGCTGTAATATTTGATTTTGACGGAGTGATTTCGGATTCCGAGCCGTGCCATTTGGCGGCTACGAACAAAGTTCTGGCTGACTTTGGCATCCAGCTCAGCAAGGAGGAGTATTATTCCGAATATCTGGGCTTTACCGACTGCGAAATGTTCGAGGCTATTAAAGAACGGTACAAAACCGATTACAATGAAATTCCCATAAAACAGCTTATCGAGCGAAAAGGGATGTTTTTCGAGGAAGTTATCCGGCAAACCGACCACCTGTTTGACGGCATACCGGAACTGATAAAGAAAATTAAAAGCAGCGGCATAAATGTCGGCATATACTCGGGCGCACTGTCGGGCGATATAGAACTAATGCTCAAAGATTCGGGACTGGGGGATTGTTTCGATATTATAATTACAGCCGACGATGTTGAAAAAGGCAAGCCCGACCCGGAAGGTTATCTGCTGGCTCTTGAAGAACTGAATACTATCTCCAAAACTCCGATTACGGCGAAAGAGTGTGTGGTTATCGAAGATTCGCACTGGGGAATCGTTGCCGCCAAAAAGGCCGGTATGAAAGTGGCCGCTGTAACCAATAGTTATCCCGCCGAAGAACTGGGAAACGCGGATGTGATAGTTGATTCCGTCGAGCAGCTTAATATCAGCGATTTGCAGAAACTGTGCTCTGATTAAAACGGGCTATAATTTTCCAACGATGTAATCGATAATTTCGCCGTCCGAATTGCTGTCAAAAACAGTTTTTGTCCAGATATTCCCAATCAGTATGCTCATAATAAAATCAACCTGCTGCTGAACTGAAAACTTTTTTCCTGTCAGGTTCAAATTTCTGCATTGAGTTATCAATTCGCGGTATTGGCCTATATACCATTTCCAGAAGTCGTCCAGTTTTTGTTTTATCGGGGACTGCAAAAGATGAGCCTGTGTGCTGATGTGCAGTATGAGTTTGCAGTTTACCCACCGGCCGGAACAATTCAATTCGAGGATTTTCTTAATTGCGGTTTTCAGCTTTTCAAGTGGGTCGATATCCTTCGGCAGAGACTCGAAGATATTCTGATAATCCTTTTTTACGTCATCTATTATTTCTGTGCAAATGGCCTCTTTGCTTTTGAAGTAATGATAAAACGCGCCTTTTGTCACGCCGGCGGCGGTGATTATATCGTCGATAGTCGCTTCGCTGTAGCCGTGAGTGCTGAAGAGATTTTTCGCGGCGGCGATAATTTTCTGTCTCGTAGTTATTTTATCGGCGGTCATTTCGGTAAATCCTGCAGTGAATTTTCTATTGCCTCGGCCAGGGCCTGCCTGTTTTTGTCGAGCCAGAGGCATTTGCGGTGAATCATCTTCAGGAAATCGGCTCCTGAAAAATTCACAAAGAATCCTGTTGCCGCTATCGGCAGAACCGCTTCGGCGATAAGTGTTTCAATCATCAAATCCGGCAGTGTTTTAAGCTGTTTTTCATCGAGCATATTTACCCGGCAATAGCCGTAAATAAATCCGGCGAACATTTCTCGATCGAGATGGTCGGGCCATTCGGCAGGGTCTGGTTTTCCGCCGATAATTGAAAACTGCAGTGCTCCGTTTGCGATGTCGGTTATCACCGGGGCAATCTTAAGCGAATCAAAATCAAGAACAGCAATAATTTTCCCGCCGGCAAAAAGCATATTTCCCGGATGCCAGTCGCCGTGAACAATCTGGCCTGCCCAGTCGTCAAAGCCAAGCTGATTTACGTTTATGCTCGAATTGTTATACATCGTCATCAGCGATTCCACTATTCTACGGAGGCTTTGTTCCACGTGGCCGTGTTTTTCTGAGCTGATTTTTTTCAGATGCTCCCTTACGGACCGGCAGTTATGAAAACTTCCTTTATGCGGCATCGGCTGATATGAAAAATCCCGCAAAAAGCCGTGAAACCCGGCGAGAACAGAGCCGGCGTCGATAACCGATTCGCTGCTGCCGTCAAAACGGACTCCGTTTGCGAATTCAAAAAGCTCATAGAGGTGATTGTCCAACTCAAGAAATGTGTTATTCGCATTCCGTACAGGCACAAGCTTTGAGACGGGGAAGTTTTTTTCGTTAAGATGATTCTGCACGGCATGGGCGAACTCGACACGGAGACGGTCCTCTTTGCCTTTTGCGCGTCTTTTGAGCAGGTATCTGCCGGTATCGGAGATAATAATCTGCTTTGGAGCGCGCTTATTGCCGCCTATGAGCGGTTTTATCTGCTGGATAATACCGATGTCATAACGGCTCAATACGAGAGCAAGCTCCTGCGATGTGAGAGCGGCTCCTTTTGGCATAAAAACTCCGTAAACTACCATTAAATCAATAATATAATGAACTTAAAATGCTTATTAGTCAATGTAAATTGCAGGAGGAAATTATTTTGAGGCGAAAAGGAAGATTACGAGCAGAACGAGGACGGCTATAACGGAACTGAGAATAACTATCAGCACCCTGTACCTGCTTACGGTGTCGTCCTGATAAGTGCGCTGTGCTTCAGGTTCGATCGGCTGTCCCTGCTGGAGCTGCTGGAGGTCGCCGAGTTTGAATTTTTTCCACGCCCTCAAAGGCGGTTCTCCCATTCGAACGGCTTCAAGGTCAATCAGAAGTTCCTCGGCAGAAGCATATCTATCCTGTTTTTTCTTCGCCATCATCATTTCAATAACTTCCGATACTCCTGCCGAAAGCGTTGTATTGATATGGTCGGGCGGAATAAGCGGTTCCTTTAAATGCTTTCTCATCACCTCCGAAGGGGTCGAGGCTTCAAACGGAACTCTTCCTGTTACCATGTGGTAGAAGGTCGCACCGAGTGAATAAATATCGCAGCGGCCATCGATGTCGATTTCACCTCTTATCTGCTCAGGCGAAATATAATAAGGTGTGCCGAACGCCTTTCCCTCTTCGCTTTTGGCCATCTCTATGTCGGCTGCATCCCTGGCAAGACCAAGGTCTGCCAGCTTTACAGTTCCGGCGGAGTTAATCATTACGTTTTTCGGTTTTACGTCCCTGTGAATCAACCCTTTTGAATGGGCGTGCGCAAGAGCGCTGGCAACCTGTTTTGTAATTACTATCGCTTCCTCTTCGGAAAATATTTTGCCTTTCGAAAGGTCCTCATAAAGAGTTTTGCCTTCAACATATTCCATAACGAAGTAGTGATAGCCGCCGGCTTCGCCTACATCGTAAGCCCCAACGATATTATTGTGATTTAATTTGGCCGCGGCCTTGCCTTCTTTGTAGAACCTCTGGACGTAATCGGGATTTTCACTGAACCTGCGGGGCAGAATTTTTATGGCTACTATCCTGTCCAGGCTAAGCTGTTTCGCCTTATAAACAATGGCCATCGCACCGGCGCCGAGTTTGCCGAGAATTTTATAGCCGGGAATCTGTTCAGCAACGTCCTTGCCTTCCTTGGTGCCGTCTTTAGCGGATTGTTTTAACCTTTTCGCCTGGTTTGGAGTGATAAAACGATTGGATATTAAAAGCTGTTCAAGCGTAGCGGGACTGTCCTTGGGCCTGTCCCTGAGCTGCTTTTTGCAATGGGATAGTTCTTCCTCGGTGCAATAGCCCTGGTCAAGAACCAGCTTCCCAAAAATAGTATCATAATTCGTTTCGCTCATTACACTTCCGCATCATGCTATGTATAGCAATCTTTTGGGCCAATTATCGGCCTGTCTAAACCTTTGTCAAAGAAAAATTGCCGTAAAGCCGTACATAAATGGCACTTACCAACATATAATCGGCTTTTTTCGTACCCATGTTTAGTTGCTTCTTCGAGGAGTCCGGCAGGGCCTTTGTTAAATAATACGCTTAAAAAGTTCTTTTTGGTCGGATTAAAACCCCGCCAAACTTCATCCAGAGGTTTTTCGTTGATATTTCCAATGATTATTCCGCTGCATACTCCGCTGAAAACATTTCCATAAGGGTCGATATGAATGCCTTTGGCGGTAAGAAATGAGTTTTGACAGGTTTGTTCGGAAATTTCTTTAACATCTTTATTGGCAAGTAGTTGTGTGAGTTTATCAGCGGCCCGGCCAGTGAAGCGGCAGGGGTGGTCTTTGATGGAATTTACAAAAACAACAGTTTTTTCTTCTTCCGACATGTCCCTGACGGATAAGTTTTTTTGGAGATATTCCTGCCAGCGGACAAGGACCCTTTCGGTGCCGAGGACTTCGGCGGCAGTTTCGGCCAGGAGTTTTACTTTTTGATATTCGACAAATTCAGCGTGAAACGGGTCGTAGCTTATTTTTAGTTTTTTGACATTGTGCGTATCGAGGAATTTGAGCTTGTCGACGATGTCAGTTTTTTTGTCCGCCCAGAAGCCGTTGGTTTCTATCATTCCAACATTGCCCAGTCCAAGTTTAGTTCCATTTTCAAGCAGGTCGGCAAGAGAGTCCCAGTACAAAAACGGTTCGCCGCCTGTGATATGTATTTTAGCGGAATCGCCCGCAAGAGCTTTTAAACCCTGCCATGCATTTAAAGCAGTTTCAAGGCTCATAAGTCCATTTTTGTCGGGTCCGCATTTATAATAGCAAAAGGCACATTCGGCAGTGCATTTGTAAGTCAGCATTAGTCCGAGCGATGTCCAGAGTTTGAGCTTCGGCATATCTGGGCCTAAAGCCTGATTATACGCATTGTCGGTAATTTTAAGCATAAGGCACTTGTGTTAAATATGTTCAAGTGTCCCGGGGGCAGTAGAATAAAATGATGAAAATATAAAAATAATTGCAAAAAAAATATAAAGCCTTGTTGCCCGCCGAAGCCGTTTTTATAGGACACGTACTTATGATACAAACAGGTTTGGAAAGTGCAACTATATAATGTAAAAATTTATACCCCCGGCCGATATGTAGTAGCCTCCTGGGAATCGCAGTTATAGGCCGTCAACATTGTGTCATTTAAGGCTTTAAAGAAAAAATGCCCTTTGTTCCGATATTTTAATTATCTAAATGATGGTTTTACTATTTGGAGATGTAAAAATGAGTAAGCGGGAAATAATTGATTTTATCTGCCAGATTAACAGAAGCGCAAAACCCGAGTTTCTTGCTCGTTTTTCTGTCTCGGACCTGAGCAGCTATCTTGACAACCTTATGGAGGCCGATACGAGGGAGCTGCAGCTTGTAGAAGCTTAACCGGCTATGGGGCGGAAGTCGTCGTTGCTGAGGGGGTATTTTCTTTCTCTTCACGCAGAAGTTTTACAACAGGAGCAACCGCATTAAGCTTAAACTGCAGCATTACAGGTACAGAATCGGCAGGTATATAAAAGACAAAATCAAACCATTTAGTGCCGCCCGAAAACTCCGCCAGGTTTAATTTAATCTCGTCATTAAGATTTTTGCGGTCAACTATATTGTCCCTTCTAATAAAACCAACCGGCCAGACTACGGTACTGCTGCCGTCGAGATTGTCGGCAGAATCGGCAGTTTTGCATAATAGTCTGACCTGTGCCAGAGTAAAAGCTCCCTTATTGTCTTCAGTAAAGGCGCCGCCTTCCTTTATTGTTCTGCTGTCTATTCCGGCCTGAACAATAACAGCCGTTGTTCCCGATTTTGGACTCAATGGCTGATTGTCAGAGGCGGATATAAGTCCGGCAGGGGCAAGGCGTGCGGATTTTACTGTAACAGCTTCTGAGCCTGCAATAATTGAATTGCCTGCTTCCTGTCTGATGCGATTAAGGTACAATTCATTCAGCAGTTCCGGATGAAAAGTCGCCAGACTTTTTTTGCCGCCCATAGAACCGCGGCTCAGCCAACTGGAGAAACCTGTAATAAAACCGTCAGCATTCAAAATCAGTGTTTTTTCAGGCTCTGTCGGATTGATATTTTTATTATCTGCGGCAAAACGTTCATAAGGCCACTTTGTGCCTATGGGCATCATCGCGGCGGCCGTAAGGATAACCCCTGCGATAGCCAGGCCTGAAAATACCGCGATAACAGACCTGATAGCCTTGTCCTGTAAGTCGCCTATATATAAATCTGCGAGCATTAATTTGTCTGTCAGAGTGTTCAATAATACAGAAATAACGATAAAAATGATAAGGAAGCTGCCGCCGAAAATCCATTCGCCGCCATAACCATAACCAGCTATCAGCCGTCCTGCGGTCTCAAAGAAGGCAAAGGCGACAGATGAGGCTACGATGGTGTTTATAAAAAGCAAGAATGATTTTAAAATCGTACCTTTGAGATAAATAAACCCAACGGTTATAAGTATTACCACAATTACAGCAAGTTCTGCTATCATTTTTTCTCCGTTTTTAGTTTTTTGGAGGCGTTGTTTTTTTAGAATTATCCTGGGGCCCTGAAAGGATTCTGATGACTTCATTTATGGAAGTCACCCCATCCGCAACTTTTCTTATGGCCTGTTCCTGCAGGTAAAGCATTCTTGCACGCCTGAGAATAGTGCCGATATCGCCGGAGCTCTTTGCCTGCTTCAAGAGCTGCTTTGTTTCTTTGTCGAGAACGATCGCCTCTAATATGGCTGTTCTGCCGTAGAAGCCCGTGCCCTGGCAGTGCTGGCATATAATAGGTTTACCGCGTTTGTTATACTGAATCTCGCCATTCCGGTAGAACGCCTTGATTTTATCGGCAGGAATATTGTGTTTGCGAAGCAGTTCCTTATTTGGTTCATAAGGCTGACGGCACTGCTCGCATAGTTTTCTGACAAGTCTCTGGTTACTTAATCCTATAAGGCTGTCGATGGCCAGTTCTCTGTCAGCAACTAAATTAATCCATTTGCTTATCGATTCGATTACACTTGCCGCCTCGAATGTTATATAGGCTATTTTATTATCTTTTGCTGCCGCGCATGCAAGTTTTGCGATATCCTTGTCCTCGGCGTGTTCGACACCTACGATATCCGGACCAGTTCGCAGCATTATATGAAACCTTTTAGCGTAAGTGGTTGTGCCGGTGTCGCCAAGAGTGTAAACATTCTGCGTAACATTCGGGACTTCTCCTGCCGGCTGTTTTTCGAGCAGGTTGATATTATTTAAAAACGGGTCATGATTGCGGATAAGCGAATAAAAGGTCGTAGTTACGCCGCTTTTTTTCGGCCCCGATATGATAAATATACCTTTGGGACCCTGGGCAATGCCCTTCAGCATCTCTAACTGCTCAGGCATCAATCCGAGATCAGGCAGCATTTTGAAACTATATTCGGCCACAAATTTGAGTTTTACCTGCTCTCCTGCGGTTGTGCCTGCCGTAGTAACTTCCCATCCGAAAGGTTTGCCGTCTTTTTGAGCAACAAATCTGCCTGTCTGCGGCTTGCGATGTTCCTCAATATCAAGGTCGGCAAGATTTTTTAAATAACGGATGAAAAACTCGACTTCTTCCTTGTTTCTCGGATTTTGTTTTTCGACTACGCCGTCGATGGCATACAAAATATTATACTGCTGGTCGGCGGGCGTAAGCGAGATATATTCCGCTCTTCGCCGTATTGCATCATCGAAAAACTCCTGCGAGGTTTTGTAGCCGAAGAATTCCGGCGTTTTCGGCATCGGGACCGGAGCTTTATTTTTGTTGGCAGTGACAAAGACAATACCTTTTGTGATTTTTTCAAGCTGCTTCTGTTCGTCCACAAAAAGACTCTTGATGTGTTCTTTGGTAAGCACCTTTCGGTACTCATCGACAATACTGTTGCGGTGCATAATATATATTACCGCGGTTGTGCCGATTGCGATTATGTACATCAGCAGGCCGATTATGAAAATCGGTATCACAAGCCAGATAATAAGGCCTGCGGCGCCTGCCGCTAAAATAGCCGTAGACCATTTTTGTACGTTTGTTCTGACCTTTACGGCATCGGCATTTGTCCATTTCAACAGAGGCAGCCATGCAAAAAGTCCAAGTAGAAAAACAACCAGTTTTACAGGCGAGATATAAAACCCCATCTGTATTATTGCTGTAATTGTAGGCATCTATAGCTCCAGCTTATTAGAGAACACCAGTCGAACTTGATCTTATTCCTTTAAGAGCCATTTTAAGCTCGTCAATATTTGGCGCGTATTGGAGTGCGATTTTCATATCGATCCAATCGCCCTCAACAAGCAAATGCAGACTTTCGGTTAAGTCCTGCATTCCTTCCTTCTGACAACTTTTAATAACACCGTCGAGCGAGTTTTCTCGTTTTTCAAGAATCAGTTTTTTGACGATGGGGTTTGAAATAAGTATTTCAACTGCCGGCACTCTTGGCACATCTTTTTTAATTCCCGGCAAAAGCATCTGGTTTATAATACCCTTAAAGGTTGTCGCAAAAGTCTGCCTTGCAAGGTCGCGTTCTTCCGGCGGATACAAATCGAGAATTCTTTGTATAGTTTGTGCCGCACTTGCGGAAAGTATAGTCCCGAAAACAAGATGGCCTGTCTCTGCGGCTCTCATGGCCGCGGAAAAGGTTTTCTGGTCTTTCATTTCGCTAATCATTACCACGTCCGGGTCCTGCCTTGTTAATGACCTCAGTGCATCTTCGATGTCAGTTACGTCAATGCCGACTTCCCTTTGCGAAACGATAGCTTTTTTATCTGTATAAATGAATTCAAGAGGGTCTTCGATAGTGAGAATATGGCAGGGACGGGTGTGGTTAATATGGTCAAGCATAGCGGCAAGCGTCGTACTTTTTCCGCAACCGGCCGAGCCTGTTACGAGAATAAGTCCTTCGTAAGATGTATCGGCAATGGTTTTAACCATAGGCGGCAAATGCAGCGAGTCGAAAGCCGGTATCTGTGATGTGATTTTTCTTGCGGAAAGACTGAGTTTGGTCCTTTGCCTGAATATGTTAACCCGGAATCTATCTATTGGACCGGCCTCGTAAACAAAGTCGAGAGTGCCGTTTTCCATGAAAAATTGTTTTTGTTTCTCTGTTAAGATTTCGAAGACAAGCTTTTCAAGTTTATCTTCTGTAAAAGGCTCCGCAGTTGTGCCTTTTATGTCCTCATTGATACGCAACTTGGGAGGCTGGCCGACTTTTAGATGCAAATCACTGGCTTTTGCCTTAATGGCAAGCTTGAAATACTTGTTAATCTCTGGTTCTACTTCAAAATGTACATGACTGTCAATCGGTTGTTTTTTTTCAGACATTCTACACTCCGGTTATAACCAATTGTAATACAAGTGGTTATGGTAACCAATATCTGCGGTCTAAGGCCCGCCGCAAAGGCTCAGGCTGATTTGAATATTATATTCTACGAATAGTATAAGTTGTTGTCAATATGGATGTTGGGCTTTTTTAGCGAACCTGCCGATTTTGGCGTATCTGCGTTAAATTATTGTCAGCATAGAGTTTGTTGACGATACCGGGAAATTGCCCTATAATTGCACCTCTGTTTTTGTAAACGATTTAACAACTTAGGGAAAGAACAATGGCTAAGAAAAAGAAAGTAAAAAAGGCTTTATGTCATAAATGTGCCGGCCTGTGCTGCAGATATGTGGCGCTGCCGATTGAAACGCCCACTGAAAAAGGCGATTTTGACGATATCCGATGGTATCTTACGCATAAACACGTTTCTGTATTTGTGGAAAAGAAAAGCTGGTATATAAGCATAGAAAATAAATGCAGATATCTATCGGCTAAAGACCATCGCTGTAGAATATACGATAAAAGGCCGCGAATCTGCCGAGGGTATAAGAACATCGATTGCGAATTCAGCCAAAATGAGTACAATTACGACCTGCATTTTACCAATGACAGGGAGATGGAAGAATATATAAAAATAAAATTCGATAATAATAAGACCAACCGATTGTCTAAAGTTAAACGATTAAGAAGTAAATAAAATGAAGATACAGGCAGTAAAAGGCACAAGAGATTTTTATCCTGAAGATATGGCCAGGAGAAATTTTATCATCGACGGCTGGAAAAAGGCGTCGATTCGCAATGGCTTTGCGGAATTCGACGGGCCGATTTTCGAGTACCTCGCAATGTATCAGCTAAAAAGCGGCGATGAAATCTCATCGCAGCTTTTCGCGTTCGAAGACAGAGGCGAAAGAATGCTGGCGATTCGGCCGGAAATTACGCCGACGCTTGCGCGAATGGTCAATCAGAGAATTAACGCTCTGCCAAGGCCTATAAAGTGGTTTTCAGTTCCGAGACTGTGCAGGGCTGAACGGCCGCAAAAGGGCAGGCTTAGAGAATTTTTCCAGTGGAATATCGACATCATAGGCGTTGACGATTGTCTTGCGGATGCGGAAGTGATTTTCTGCGCGGTCGATTATCTTGGGCAGACAGGCCTTACGAGCAATGATGTGGTTGTAAGGATTTCGAGCAGGAGACTTATAGCCGCGATGCTCGAATATTTCGGGATAGAAAAGACACAGCTTGAAAAAGTTTATGCCGCGCTGGACAAGAAAAGCAAAGTGCCAGCGGAAACCTTCGAGAAAATGCTCGAAGAGACAATTACCGATGCCGAAAAAAGACAAAAAGTGCAGAACCTTATGGCGGTTAGCTCTTTAAAGCAGCTTGAAGATTTCGCAGGCAATGATGCAAAATCGAAAGAAGCGGTTGATGAACTGAACCGGCTGTTCGATTATCTTAATATTATGGGGATAACGGAATTTTGCAAATTCGATATAGGCATCGTCAGAGGACTTGCGTATTATACCGGCATAGTTTTCGAGATTTACGATAAGTCGGAACAGTTGCGGGCGATTTGCGGCGGCGGAAGATATGATAATCTGCTTGCGGATTTCGGCGGACCAAAAATAAGCGCTACCGGTATGGGTATGGGCGATTGCGTACTTGGTATAGTACTTGAAGAAAGAGGACTTTTTAAGAACATCGGCGAAAATAATAAAGTCGATTACTTTGTCGTTTATGCAGAAGATACTTTGCAGAACGAAGCAATCGGAATTGTCGCTAAGTTGCGGCAGGGGGGCAAAGTAACAGATTTCAGCTATAAAGGCGGTTCGCTGGGCAAACAGTTGAAACAGGCGTCGGCGCAGTCGGCGGCGAAATGTGTAATCATCGGGCAGGAATTTACGCAGAAAGGCGAAATCATAATTAAGGACATGAACAGCGGCAATCAGCAAAACATGTCTGCGAACGATTTTTTCAACCAGCTCGGATAGTTCGATGGCAAATATTGCCGGTAACCATTATGAAAAAGCTTTTGAAAGCTGGCTGAAAGATAACGGAATTCAGTATCTTCTGGTCGACCAGCAAAAAAGAACGGCATTTTCAAAAAGTAAAATTAAAAGCTTCGACTTCCTTTTTTATTCACCTGACCGGCGAGCGTATCTTGCGGAAATCAAAGGGCGGAAATTTTCCGGGAAGACTTTTACGGCCTTTGGAACTTTGCCGAACTGGGTAACAGCCGATGATGTCAAAGGGCTTGAAAACTGGGCTAAAATTTTCGGCGAATGCTATCAGGGCCTGTTTGTTTTTGTGTATAATCTTGAAAATATAGATGTCGATACCGACGGCAGAGAAATTTACGAATGCCGCGACAGAAGATATGTCTTTATGGCGGTCGCACTTGGCGATTATCAAAAAGGACAGACCCTCCGCAGTAAAAAATGGGAAACTGTGCATTTGCCTGCCGAGTTTTATAAAAATTGTGTTATTAATCCTGAAGAATTGATTTGTACGAAAGTTAGATTTTGAATAAAAAAGTCGCTCAAATTGCGGAAGAAATACTAAACGGCAAAATCATCGACAGAGCCGAAATAGAATGTCTGTTTTCACTCGGTGCAGAGGATTTCGATGACCTGCTTTACTGGGCCAATCGGATACGACAAAAATTTTTCGGCAATAAAATTAAAGTCTGCTCCATAGTTCCTGGCAGGCTGGGCGGGTGCACTGAAGATTGTAAATTCTGTGCGCAATCGTCAGGATACGAAACCGCATTTAAAGAAACTAAAACCCTTACGGATGAAGAAATTCTTGATGCCGCCGGAAAGGCAAAACAAAACGGCGTTCAGAATTTCGGCATAGTTTACAGCGGAAAAACAATCTCTGAAAAAGAATTGCAGAGACTTGAAAAACTAATCTCTAAAATAAAAAATGAAATCGGTATCGGCCTGTGCGGCGGATTTGGAATAATAGATTATAAACAGGCGCAACGACTGGCTGATGCGGGTATGAGCCGATATAATCATAACCTTGAGACTTCGAGAAACCATTTCAAAAATATTGTAACAACGCACGATTACGACTCACGTATCGAGACGGTAAAAGCGGCCAAAAAGGCGGGGCTTGGATTGTGTACGGGAGGTTTGTTTGGTATCGGTGAAACTGATTGCGACAGAATCGATATGGCACTGCAAATTAGAGAACTCGGCGCAGATATGGTTCCGATGAATTTTCTTCATCCTATAGCCGGTACGCCTATGGGCGATATGCCGACAATGCAGCCGCGGGATATTTTACGATTGATTGCTTTGTATCGCTTCATTCTGCCGAAGGTTCATATAAAAGCGGCCGGCGGACGAAAACTCAATCTGCGCGATATGCAGAGCTGGATTTTTTATGCCGGTGCGACGGCGATAATCAGCGGCAATTATCTGACAACTGCCGGCAGGGCGGTTGAAGAAGATTTGCAAATGATAAAAGATTTGGGCCTTGAGGCAAACACTGACTGACACAGACGAAAACGCGGACAGACACGGACTTTCAAATGAGAATAATTTCTGGCATAAAAAGAGGAATGGTAATTCTGCCGCCGAAGGGCAGCGATACCCGGCCGATAACAGACCGTGTCAAGGAATCTATATTCGACGTTCTGTATAAATACAATCTTATCGAAGACAGGGTTGTCGCGGATTTGTTCTGTGGTACAGGTTCATTCGGTCTTGAGTCGCTCAGCAGAGGAGCGAAAGAAGCGGTCTTTGTCGATATGGGCAGGGACGCAATTGAGATTCTCCGAAAAAACATTACTAAAGCCGGTTTTCTTTCGCAGGCTCGTGTTGCCTGTACGAATGCCTTTAGAGTCGGGGCTCCGCCGGCGGCAGGCGGAGAAAAATATTCCCTCGTTTTTGTCGACCCGCCTTATGAAATGAGCAGGGGAACAGGTGGAAAGTCACGGCTGGCAGGACTTTTGGAGCTTTTGCAGGAGCAAATAGCTGACGATGGGCTGGTAGTTGTCAGAACCGAAAAAAAGGTAAATCTTCTCGACAGTTACGGTTCTTTGAAGATAATAGACAAGAGAATCTGGAGTACAATGGCAGTGGCTTTTTTGGCATTGAGGAAAGATGACCGGCAGACAAGCGGCAATACAGATAATTCAGAACCTGCATGAAGCAGGGTTCCAGGCTTTATTGGCGGGCGGATGCGTACGCGATATGCTTCTCGGCACAAAGCCGAAGGATTACGATGTCGTTACGAGTGCCAAACCAGCCGAGGTTTGCAAATTGTTCCGCAGGACAATCAAAGTCGGCGCAAAGTTCGGCGTTATTATCGTTCTGCTCGACAATCACCAGATAGAAGTTGCGACATTCAGGGCCGAATCAGACTACACCGATGGCCGAAGGCCGGATAAGGTCAGGTTCACTTCCGCTGAAAACGATGCGCTTCGCAGGGATTTTACAATCAACGGTATGTTTTACGACCCGATTAAAAAAGAGGTGCTGGATTATGTCGGCGGTCAGAAAGATTTAAAAAATAAAATAATTCGCACTATCGGTAAGGCCGACGACAGATTCAGCGAAGATTATCTGAGGATGTTAAGGGCGGTTCGTTTCGCGGCACAGCTTGATTTTAAAGTTGAGAAAAATACTTTAGACGCGGTGAAAAAATATTCCGGCAACATTACTAAAATCAGCGGCGAAAGAATCGCTATGGAAATGGAATCTCTTTTTGCCGCGGTGAAGCGAAAAAGGGGAGTGGAACGACTTATAGAGACCGGCCTTGCAGAAAAACTTTTCCCTGTTTTCAAAAACAAATCAGCATCTGAATTTGCAGTAAAGGTTTTTGGATTTTTGCCGGAGCAAATAACATTTGAACTCGGCATAGCGGCGTTATTTTCAGGTTGTGATACCGCCGGCACAATGAACGATATTGAACTTTTGAAATTGAGCCGAAATCAGTTGAAGCATATAAATTTTCTGCTCGAAAAAAGAGAATTTCTGCTGGGCGAAATATCTCTTGCTCAGCTTAAGACGATAGTTTCCCAGCCTTATTTTGAGGATTTGTATTCGCTGCAAAAGGCGATTCAAAAGGCAAATCGCAAGAGTATTTCGAATCTTTCAATGATTCATAAAAGAGCTAAGGCTTTGGCAGGCAAAGAGTTGCAGCCAAAACCATTATTAAACGGCTATGAACTTATTGCCCTTGGCGTAAGGCCCGGTCCGCAGGTAGGTTTGGTTTCGAAAAAGCTTTATATTGAGCAGCTTTCTGAAAGTATTACTACAAAGCAGGAGGCTATCGGCTGGGTAAAGAGTTGTTTAAAAGGCTGCAAAAGCTAACCTTGCAAAAGAGATTTTTTTGTGTTATTATAGTTTTTGATACGGGGCCATAGCTCAGTTGGGAGAGCGCTTGCATGGCATGCAAGAGGTCGCAAGTTCGAATCTTGTTGGCTCCATTTGTTTTTAAAGCAAAAATGAGGTTCTTCCATTTCTGAATCCTTTCCAAAATACGATTATAAAAAATTTACTCTCATTTGGAATGGCTCAGTTTTCGGGGGGAAGGTCATATAATATCACACCTAAAAAAATATCTCTGCTATTCCACCATATTATGGCAGTTTTTCAGAGACCCCACTTTTATTTTGCTACGAGTTCTAACTCCAAGGTATCACTCCTTCTTTGGATCTGATTGGTGTTCTACTTCATCAAAATGTGCTCTATCGGCCAGAGACACGTGGCCGTAAACACGTCCATCGTCCAGAGGATTGGCAGTACGTTTTTTAAGGTCGCGAAACATGGCTCGTGTGTCGATGATTCCTCCAATAAGAAACCATACCGTTGAAACCGTACCTATGATAATCGAAGTAACTACTGTGGCAATAAAGAAGTATATGCTCCATGATTCAGATGACCACGGTGAAAACCAATTCCAAAGCAGCACACCACAGAACATTATACCGAAACCGTAGACAACAGACCAAATGAAAGCAGACCATGCGATAATTTTGTCGCCGATTGTGTATTCCGGAGTGATGCAGATAAGTTTCTTAAAAGAGCTGCGCCATGTCCAACGGATTTTTTCGTCAGAAGCACTGTTTTCATCGCGATATTTACCGCGGTGGAAAAGACGATCAAGATTATATGGCTCCTTATAAGTAAGCAAGGAACCTATAATATAGGCTGCCACGGCAAAGAGGATGGACATAAAATAAATTTCCATCGAGTTAATCGGGGCTTTTGTCGGGTCCATAACCCAAACTACGTACGGATGAAACGGGCTAGATATCGTTGTCAAAAAATTACCGACCGGCTCAACATATCCGGATTTTTCCAGCCATGGATAGATAATACTTGTCCAGTGACGCTGGCAAATTAACCCTGTAACTGCAGTTCCGGAGCCGAATATCAATGCACACCATGCACCAAAAGTTGTGCCGAATCGGGTATATAATCCGCCAATCATAATCGGGCCTGATGCTCCAACCCAGACCCCGACCATAAGAGTGACGAACATAAAAATATAGTCCAACTGTTTAAAAAACAAAGAAACCGCAAGGAAAAATAATGCCGTCCCAAGTGAACACAACCTGATATAAGTCAAATGCTCTTGTATGGATAATGGAGTTTTCCGTAACGGCACAATCACGTCTTGAATAATAGTGCTCGATGCGTTGAAAATACGCGAAGCATCCGTTGACAGTAACAACATTATCATTAGGAGTGTAAACAAACCCATCAGCACCGGCGAGAAAAGATTCCCAAGCATTGTCGGCATCATCATCTGGTTATAAAGCGTTTTGAATTCCTGGAAAACCGCATTACCATTGTCCGGTTGATTTTCACATATTGCTGTACGGGTGGCATCCCAAAACTGAACATCAGGATTGTTTTCGCGGGAATAAGGCGCATCAACTCCGATTTTATGCGGTATGGGCTTAAGGGTAGAAACCTCTACCAAGACTCGCTTGACAGAATCAGAGTTTTCAATGACTTCCTCTGCAACTTTCTTAGTAAGTTCAATCCGTACTTCATGCGATTTAGAAGAAAATTTATCGGAAAACATGAAGACGATAACAAAAATGCTGATCAAAATAGTCATAGTACTTGAAAAACCCTGACGCCATGCTCCAAGAATGTTGGCCATTTTCTGCTCATGCGGATTACGGGCGGCATTAGTAGAATCATTACCAAGCCATGCCCCACGGCCAAGAATCGTCGAGGTTATGATAACGATCAATGCAAAAAGATTAAAGTCACGAAGCTCGGAAATATCCATTGGATTGAGAAAGCTCTCACCGTGAACACGGTCCAGCATCACCGGAGTTACATCAGAGAACCATGATATCTGAGTTAAAACAAACACAGTGAAAACAATAAAGATCGGATAACTGATCATTCCCTGAAAACAATCTGTAATCAAAAGTGAAATTCGTCCTCCGGGCCACAAAACAGCCATAGCCATTGCCATTGCCAAGGCAACCAATATACCGTATGTCGGCATCTCGAAACCCAATATCGGTATCTTGTGTGGGATTCCAATAAAGTAAATGAAAAAGCGAACAGCAACTGCTGGTCCTATTGAATTAGCAATCATCTCAGATAAAGTCCTGACTATTGCGGCAACAATACGAAACGAACGACTGTAACGTATTTCCAAAAATTGCCCCATCGAAAGACAACGAGTCTGTCTGAACCTATAAACACAATAACCTGTTAAAGACATAAAGATAGTTATAGGAATAGTGGTTACCGACCAAAATCTAAGTGCCAATCCAGATTGATAGTATTGTTCAACTGCCGCAATTAAGGTGATTACTGAAAGAGCAACAGCCAAATCGCCTACGCTGATAACATAACGGCCGGCTACACGGCCGCACGCCAAGTAGTCTGCAACGTCACGGACATACCTCTTTGAGTAAAATGCTATCCCTAATATAAACAGGACTGGAAAAATGACAATTAACCAACTAACTAAAGTCATAAAATACCCCATAAAACGATTTTGATATACCGCTAAAACTGTTTTTCCATCCTACCAACGCAGATTGTACGCCTTTAGATACCATATCGATTAAGTTTTCAAGTTTTGGAGGCACATACTGTCATGATACTATTCTTTAAAATGTCTTATATTATGCCTCTGTTATATTGCTAAACTGTGCATTACCAAGTACATAATTCGGTTTTTCCAATAAAACCTCTTGACGATTCAACTTCTATATAAGTATAATTATATAATTAGAAGCGGGTATGTCAACCATTTTTATTTGATGAGGAGTATACCCCACTCATTGTTAAGACATAATATAGACTTGTTTAAGAAGGATTCACTGATGTCTATCGCTGCGGACCTTCATAAAGAAATTGAAAGGCTGATGAAATACTATATAATTCTGTCAGATATCATGAGGCTATGGTTAAGTTGCCCCCGATGACATATACTTCGGTAGGCAGGAAAGTATCCTGAAAAAACGGCGAGCTTAAAATAAAAACACTTGAAAAAAGAAGACAGTTCAATAATAATGTTATTAATAATCTGGAGCTAAAGCAGAAAGGTGCTTCCTCTTTAATTGTTCCACTTTTGAAAAAGATGTACAGTTATGTGTAAAATGAAAAGTTAAGAAGCGGGCATTTGGAATTGGGTGTGTTGCCCGATACGTTAGAAATACCCGTGATATGGTTACAGAAAATTTTTCTGGAACATTCGTAAATGTTTTAGGGATAAGCTGTCACGATACATCTGCTAAGCTCTATTATTTGCGTCAGCAGATTGAAAGATAACTATGATAATTAACGAGGTTAGATTAACAAATCAGTGGGATTTTGTATATCAATTGGATTTGACATTCTCTGATGGCATTCCAATTGTGCCGGCAAAAAAAACATTTCAGGCTAAAATTTCCGTGCCTGGTATTTGGGATGATTTTCGGCAGAATATAGAAACTTTGGGCTGTGAAATACGTGTCAACCCTGATTACATGCCAGCAGAATATCCTGTTTGCAGTGCAAACATCCCAGATGCGTCTTTGCCATATATCAAAGGAGTTGGATGGTATCGTAAGAAGGTTGAGATTGCTGAAATAAAAAACAAATTGGCAGTGCTTCATATCGGTGGTGTTCGACTTGAAGCTTGGCTGTGGGTAAATGGACATTATATAGGCTATCACCTCGGACATTCTACGCCTTTTGAATTTTCAATAGAAAAATATCTCAAACCGAATTCAGCCAACGAGATTATCATAGCTGTTTCTAATCTTAGAAACGACCGTTCTGGCAGTGCAATTCGAGGCTACAAGGGACATATGGGAGGGATTTATCGCCCCATTTGTGTAAGATTTTCTGGTGAAGTACGAGTAGAGGACATTTTTATTCAGGTTCACCAAAACAATTTACAGTTGCATTGGGACGTGGAGTTAGCCGGGGATGTTACCAAAGGAGGTCTCTCGCTTGCGTGGGCCGTGCATGACCGAAAAACCAAACAAATTATTAAAGAGGGCTGTTTACCAGTATCTGGTCAGCGAGTCAGTTGGGTGAGCAGTGGTGAACATCTTCATTACTGGTCGGATGTAAAGCCAAATCTTTATGAGGCTGAAATTCGTATTATGAAAAGTAGTAAACTGCTGGATGTCCGAAAACAGGTGTTTGGCCTGCGATCAATAAGGAGAAAAAATACAACACTTTATCTAAATGACAATCCGGTCTTTCTAAGGGGGTTGACAGAGCATTGTTATTTCCCGGAAACCTGTACCCCACATACGGATGTTGTAAAATATCGAGAAAATATAGGTCGCTTTAAAAAATTGGGTTTTAACTGGATACGGTTCCATACTTGGACCCCGCCTGAGGAGTACATGCAGGCAGCTGACGAGATGGGCATGATGATACAGGTTGAAGCGCCGGTTGGTTACCAAGCAGAGGAATGGATTGATATTTTAAAAACCTGCAGAAAACACCCATCTGTAGTTATTTACTGTTGCGGCAACGAAGAACTATTGGATGAAAGAAAAATTGAAACATTATTTGAGTCTGCCCAGTTATGTAAGAAATTAACTCCTGATGCACTATTTAATCCCCAGGAAGCTCTCCGGGGAATAGAATATGTATGGAATGAAAATGATATAGGCGATGATGTTGTAAAGGAGCCTTTTGAGCATAACGATAAACGCCTAAACCGACTAAAAGAGTTTTCAGATGTCTTCGGCCAATATTCATGGGGGTATCTTAGTTACCGCGCAAATCAGGGGGATTGGCGTGAGTTGACCAGGAGAATGGTAATTTATGAAAGGCCGTGCTTATCACATGAGGTGGGGATATTGGGAACATTTCTCGATATTTGCCTTGAACAGCAATATAAGAATACGCTTATTGGCACTGATTTATATGAAAAAGTGAGAAACCATCTTGAGCGGGAGGGGGTTATTGACCAGGCAAAAGTTTATTACCAAAACTCATGTCTCTGGGCTAAATCTTTGCGAAAAAATACACTCGAAAATTTGCGGCTGTGTAAATATTTTGCCGGGTATGATTACCTTGGCGCAATTGATTACCATTGGCATAGAAAAGGTTATACCTGTGGCATAATGAATGAGTTTTATGAATTAAAATATGGCGAAACTCCTGATGAAATTAAAAAATATAATGGCGAGAGTGCGCTGCTTATTGATCACCAAAATTGCAGAAACCTGTATTTTGGAAAAGAATTTAAAATAAATGCATACTTGTCGTTTTTTGGGCAAAATCAATTGACAAACGAAACACTTAACTGGTCCTTACGCGATATCAAGGGGACTTTGTATGCTGATGGAGCCATTGATTGCTGCGAACTAACCAATGGTTGCGTTCAGCAACTTGGAGCCATCTCTTTTAAGGTTCCGCATTTGACCATGCCCGGCAAACTAACTCTGCAATTAAAACTTAATGGGGCGTATGAGCTTGAAAACGACTGGCATTTTTGGTGTTTTCCAGAGCCCCTTTCTTCGAAGATGATTTTTTCTGCGGACTCAAAGATTCAGGCAAAGTATTCCAATACTTCAGTTACATTCAAAGCCCTTTCCAGCAATGAAAAGACTTGGATAGTATCTGATATTGACCAGACAGTGGTATCGCACCTTTGTGATGGGGGAAATGTTGTGTTGCTTGGGACAGGGCCATTTCCTGCTCTTCCTATAACTTCTCAGATTGCCAGTGCAGGCAGATCTATAGGTAATAGTGCCACTGTCGTCAAAAAACATCCGGTGTTGGACGTTTTTCCACACGATGGTTTTTGTGATTGGCAGTTTTTTCCAATGTTCGAAAAAGGGCAAGCTATTGTGTTCAATGATTTAGCTATAGATTTCAATCCGATAATTGAAGTTGTTAGTACATACAAAAGAATACTTAAGCAAGCAGCTTTGTTCGAATGCAAAGTTGGTAAAGGTAATCTGCTGGTATGCAGTTTGAATCTTAAACAAGATAACCCCGCTGCCTGCTATCTTTTCTTTAGCCTTTTGAACTACAGTGCCTGTGACCAAATAGTACCACAGACAGAAGTCGATCCCTGTCAGTTAAAAACTTTGCTTTCCTGCAAGAAAGATATGAAAACAGATCATTCAATAGATATGGGATTTGATCTAAATGCACAATTACATACATCGTCCCCGTAGTGTGTCAAAAGTTATACGAGTATAATATTGTTGTAATACAGATGCCACCGTCAAAAGTATTGTTTATGCGGCGATATAGATGAGTGACAATTCTTCATATCATTGCAGGTGTGCTACAATATCAATTTTAGTTAAGCATCTAAAATCAAGAAAAATCATTTTGCGGCACTATATGTTGAAGTAAAAACACAAAATTCTTATTATTATGCTAAAAATAGCGTTTTTTTGCTTAAAAAAAGGCAACTGTAGGAAATGAGGTTGAGAAATAAAATAGTTGACATGCCTACTTCCAACTGTATAATGACACTCATATACAAGTTGAATCGCAAATGAAATTTGTTAATAATTTGGTTGGTATGCCGTAATGTTATGGCCATGCCATGTTTGTTTGAACCTGATTCATTTTATTTTTTTGGAGGAAAGTGGTTTTGTGTAATCAATTTGAGTGAAGATTCTTGGTGACCGTTCATGTCCATAGTTTTGGTCTGAGAAAGTAGAGATGGGTACGAGTTTGGAAATAATGAGTAGGCAACACGTTTTGAAAGAGTTGTCATCCGAAACGGGTCTGCTTTTGCGGGTGTCCGAAGGCAGCAACTCGGAGGAGTTAGAGGAATTCTTCGAAAATTCAGCAACCTTGAATACGTTACAGAGAGTTAATGGATTTAAAATTTAAGAACTGGGCATTTGAACTTGGGTATGTTGCCCAAGACCATGAAAATGCCCATGAACGATTAGAGGTTTCTTTGGAATTAAAGAAGAAAGGATGCTAATTATGAAAACGAACGTATTTTTTGTGATGTCATTAGTTATTGTGGGGTTGTTTGTTAATAATGTATTAGGAGTAGCGAGTGATTATTTATCAGATGATTTCCCCGGCGAAGAAATTGATACTGCCAAGTGGAATGTTTCTTTAGATACCACTGGTACTGTAACGGTAAGTGATAGTGTACTGACTCTGGCAGCTGCCTCTGGTACTCCTTGGGTAAGGGTCGGCAGCAAAAAAGAGTACCGTCCAACAAAAGATTTATATGTTGTTTTATCGATGTATGATGTTAGTCCGTATAATTGGAATAAGAAAGCTTACTGGGGACTTAACGCGGATTATCTGTCGGATACGGTCAATTTTATACGAGTACGCACTGATTTAACCACCAATAAACAGTATTTTTCGATGAAAAAAAATGGAGGTACAAGTCGTGAGATTCAGCTTGCGTCGTATGTTGGTTTTGATGACCAGCGTGACTGGGTATTTAAGTGGACAAAGGACAGAGTTCTTCTGTATATGAATGGTGATTTAGTGGTTGACACTGATGTTGATACGCCTATCAGTGGTTCATGGGAAATACCAACCGTCGACATGGGTGCATATTTTAAAAGGGGTTCAGAACAACTCAAGTGTGGTATGGTGACTTTAGAGATGGCTGCGGTGAATTACACTGATGAAAACTGGGAAAGCATAGCTAATACAAATATCGAGACTTATCGTAAACGTGATGTTGAGATTGATGTGAACCTTTCAGGATATGGCGCTGTAGCAGGCAGAAACGTGGAGATTGTGCAGGTGAAACACGAATTTGGATTTGGCTCTGCTATTACATATGAGGTGTTACAAGAAAGTGAGCCGAATAAAGAGACGTATGAGGATTTCTTCCGCAGTCATTTTGAATGGGCAACTCCCCGTAATAGTGCAAAGTGGGATAGTTTGGAGCCTACAAGAGATTATAAGTCCTATGGCGGCGTGGATATGGTTACAGAGTTTTGTACTGAGAATGATATTAATATGCGCGGCCATACATTGTTTTATTCATGGAAAGATCCGGAATGGATGGAAGACGCTAACGACGTAATCGCATGGGATGAGATATTGGAACATATTGAGGAGGAACCCAATTATTTCGCAGGCAAATTTAAGCATTGGGATGTCATGAATGAAGCTGTTGTCCTTAACTATTATGATGCCAGATTTGGCACAGGAACCAGTTCTGATCTTTTTGTAAGGACCAGAGCAAGATTAAATGAAGTGGACCCCAACTGTCTGATGTTTACAAATGAAAACGGCATTCTTGTTGGTCAGCGGACTGAGAATTATAGAGACCTAATAGAAGCTCACAGAGATGCAAATGCTTTTCCTGACGCTATTGGGATACAAGGCCATATGAAGAAAGATTTTCCAAGGCCGGTTATGTTTGCGGCACTTGACAGCATGTCAAATCTTGATAGTGAACCGAACCTGCCTATTTGGATTACGGAATTTTCAGTAGTTGATAGCAATGAGACTAACAGGGCGGATTGTTTCGAAGATTTTTACCGAATAGCTTTCGGTCATCCAGGAGTCGAGGGTATTCTTATGTGGGATTTCTGGGCTGGCAATCACACCTACGGAGCAGACGCTGCAATTGTTGATGTAAACTGGAACCTAACTGAAGCTGGTGAGCGATATGAAGCAATGATGGCAGAGTGGACGACTAATACCGTTCTGAAAACCGATGCCAATGGTGTGGTGACTTTCAGAGGCACTCATGGGACATACGAGATACGCATACCAACCTTCGATCCCTGCGATTCCGATGGGTATTGGACAACTACGGTTACCTTAGAGCCGGGAGAATCCACTGAACAATGGTCATTTGATATCACAGATATTGCTCCTGTATTTACAGAGAAAGTTACCGAATGGACTCCGGGCAACACTGGCTGGACTACTAAGGATCTCAGTGGTGAGGTTCCGGCTAATGCAGTGGCTGAAATTGCAATTGCTAATATTGCTGCCGATAGTCTTGCTATTGGCGGTGTAAGGGCTCGCGGATCCAGCCTTAACAGGTATGCAAGTATGCATGAAGCAGAAGATGGCGGGCGTGATTTTGTAACAATGACCGTTCAGGTTGATCCTAACTGTGAGATAGAAACTTATGCTGACAACACTGATAGAATCAGGTTTGTCCTTCTTGGATA
>JBAZHC010000019.1 GCA_041652575.1 Phycisphaerae bacterium
ACGAGCCTCCATTGCAAAAAGGTTATTGCGAGCCGCAACAAGCGGGAACGCGTTAAATTTTTGGGACGTTGAATAACGATCCCGTATTATAACCGAGCTTGGAGGCTCCGGTTTCATAGCTTATCCGTGGTTTCAAGTTCAAGCAGTATCACCGGTAAATCCCCGACTACATCGACGATATATTTGCGAGCCACAGAGCTCACAGAGGACACAGAGGATTTATAGACGCGATTGCCTGCCGGGTCGTACTTTATGCTAATTGAATTTGCGCCGATGGCTGCGGAGCGGAGTTTGTTATCCCAATTGTATTCATAGTTCTGAGTGCTGAGTCCTGAGTTCTCAGTTTTAAGGTTGCCGTTTTCATCGTAAGAGATGTTATTGCTGTTAAGTGCTGTCATCTCATTGCCCAGGTAAGAGAAGCTGTCGGGACTGCCGGAATTTATTGTCCTTTCATTCATATCCCCGTTTTTCTGGTAATCATAATCTCCTGTCCAGCTATTGCCGCCGATATTGCCTATACTGGCGTAAGTTAACTGCTATAGGCTATCATAACCGAAGGAAAGCGAATGTTCAATAGTGGAGTTGTCGGGTTTTGTAAGGGTTTCAAAGGCTGATTTGAGCCTGCCAAGGCCGTCAATCCTTCCTGGACCTGCGGCATTAAAGCTGAATGTCGGGGCGGTAACGCCAAAGCCGCTTGTACCAAAGCCAGTCAGCATATTATCATTATTGTTGGGATAATAGATAGCTTAGTTGGACTTAAGAATATCAATCAGTTGTTGTGCGTTTATGTCTGAGGCGACAATTTTTCCATCCGGCCCTATCAACACAACAGCGGCAGGGCTGTATCCCATTTTGTAAGCTGTAAAAATTGTATTCTCGCCATAGTCAACAAACGCCTGTTTCCAGGCGCACTGTTTTTCCCGGAGATATTTTTCCGCAATCTCCTGATAAATTTTAGCATATTTTGCTGATATCGATACCGCTATGAATTCGACATTAGCGGTACTGCCATAATTTTTATAGGCATCGAAAATGCCGTCTATTTTAGCCTCGTTTTCAGGACTGTTTAAAACTCCGGAGCAGTTCCAGAAGACAAGAACGACAAATTTACCGCGTAAGTCCGCTAATTTTACTGTTCCCGCTATTGTCGTTTCGAGCGTAAAATCAGGGGCATTACTATCGGCCCGCAGAGCCTGGCTTGCGGAAATTACCTCCAGCGTAACCTGTCCCAAATCCAAAGGCAGGTCGATATTCGATTCGTCAACCTGCGGTATAGTAAAATTAAACTTACCGTTAAGCAATGGATTTTGATAATCGGCCTGTCCGTATCTGCCTTTTTTCTCCATAACATTAACAGTCATTGTATAATCGCCTTGTTCGATGTCTTCGGCCCTGAAACTGCCGTCAGAATCAATTATAACGCCGCTGTAGCTGGTGCGGATTTTTTTATCGCCGGCCTTTTGCATAGCTTCATTTAACTTTGCGTAGTAAGCTTTTCCATCGCTGCTTTGCGACCAGTTCTTGTACCATTCGATAGACTGTTTTGCGGTCATGATATCGAAATTCGTCGGCTTTGGAATTTGTCCGACTAAACTGTATGCCTTTTCCATCAATGCCTGCCGGTTTGCCATCTGCTGCGGCTGGATGTGAGAGATAATTTCGAGCATTTTTTTATAAAACTCCTCGCCGGGCCAGATAATTTTCCCGATAATCGCTCTGCCTTGTCCGCCTAAAACGACTTCAGTCGTCTGGTCGGGCAGAACGTTAATTTCCTGCCTTGCCGCGTTTGTACTCATCATACGGTCTAAATCGCCAGAGTGAATTATTCTGCATACCTGATTTTGGCCGGGAATGACTTTTTCCATAACAAATTTACCATTCTGGTCGGTTGTCGTTCTGTTGGTATATTGGTAATTTATGTTATCACGGTTATTATATTTTGCGGAATTGTTCGCACGGATTTCCTGATTGACGGCAAGTTTAGAGCCGACATAAACAACGCCTTCAATCCTGCCCCATTTTTCAAGATATATGGAAGGTTCCTGCGTAAATTCGCTGCTGTTTACATCCGCAAAACCTTCATCGCTTACTGCCACCAATTTGAATTTTTCATTACAGTCCGGCAAAGTAAATTTTCCCTGTGAATCGGTAATCGCTTTTTCGGTTTGCTGCGGAGAGTCCTGTTTTCCATTTTCCAGATTCAGCCAGTAATTTTTTCTGACTAAATAAACTGTTACTCCTTCACCCGCTTTGCCGTCAGGATTGTAAACGGCACCGGCCAGTTTATTTGCCTCCTCTTTGCCGATAACAAAATCATATTTTACAGTACCTTCATTATTGTCAAATAATCGCGACACGGCATATCTTCCGTCCGCAGTCTCGACTTTTAAAATATGCCTGTAATAGGGACTTGTAATTTGGAATTCATATTTGCCGTCCGTGAAGTGCTTTACGGCATACATATTACCTGTTTCCCAATGTATTCTGTTGTCATTTTCGGAAAACTTCAAACCTTTTGTAATGGTGAAATCTTTTACCGGCTCATTAGTCTGTGCAATTGTAACAGTTCCGGATATTACCAAGGGCGGATATAAAACAATTTCATATTCCTTTTGGCCGGCAGTGAATATATTATTTCTTGAGGACATATACCCCTGTTTATAGAAATCAAATTTAACCGCATCGGCCGGTGCTTCATTCCATACAAATCTGCCGTCATTGTCAGTTTTGCCGTTCCAGTTAACCATTCGATAGCCTCTCCATTCATCGGCATTAAGAGAGGTGTTGGCAACCGGATTGCCGTTTACATCGACAACGCGGCCGCGAATAGTATTGGCCGGTGCAAGAACAAAATCTTCGGCTTGTGCAGCGTCCAGGACATTCAGTTCTTTCATATCCGGGGCGTAACCATTCGCCAGTACAGTAAGAACATTAAATCCCTGTTTTGCGTGGGCAAATTCATAATAGCCGCTGTCGTTGGTTTTTGTTTTGAGGTTGTCCGGGTTGTAGCGGTCTTCGCCGATAAATACCGATGCTTTTGCTATGGGTCTGTTTGCATTGTCTAAAACATAACCGTAAATCGCCGCTCCCTTCTTTACGGTAATAACAAATTCCCTGTTTTGCAGCATTTGAAGTTCCGAAGTATTGCTTTGCCGTATCCAGAATCTATTGTCTGCGTAATCTGAATGGGTGATTCGGAAGCCGATTTGCTGTCCTTCCAGCAATTCTGCGGGCAGCATATCGCATTGCCATTTTCCATCGGCGTCGGTTGTGATGGTGTAATCATTTAATCTCTGCCAGGGGCCGGTTTTCCGATTTTCTTCGGGCGTGTAAAGATTTATTGTGATATGAGCGTCTTTGACCGGCTCATTCTGGTCGTTTCTGACAATGCCCCCCATTACGGTTCCTTTTTCAAGGTAGAACTCATATTCCTTCGGTATGACTCTATCTACTTCTTTGCCCCAGTTGAAATATAACGGTACGAACCCTTCTTTCTCAACAGAAACGGAAAAATAATCTTCCTTTTTCTTCCCAAGTGTTACTTTGCAATATCCATTTGAGTCTGTGACGGATATTTTCTTGCCTGCCCCTTTGACCCTGGCATCTTTAATTGCTTCATCGGTTTGTTTGTCTATAACCCAGATTTCCACGAACGGCCAGTTATTGGGGTCATTCGGGTCGCCGGGATTAATTGTTTTACTGATACTGTTCGGCTCATTTGATTCTTTTACGGCAGGGGCGGGTTTTGCATTTTTTACGGCCTGGATTTTTTTAACAGCTTCGGCAAAGGGATTTTCGCCGCTTTGCTGCCAGTTATCAGCCTCTTTTTTAAGGGCCTCTACGGCGCCGGCGGCTCCCATTTTCGCAAGATAATTCGCGGCGACGACTTTGGTTTCGTTACTGGCGGTGTTAAGAACGGCTATAAGGCCGTTTATATCGCCTGCGGCGGCAAGTTTTGCGACGTCGATAGACGGCACAATTTCATTTTTAGTATCAGCCGTTTTAATTTCATCGGGAAGCGTGATTTGCTTTTTTTCGACTTCTTTCGTGAGGAGTTGCTCCGGAGTGTTTTTGTCCTCCGCAGGTTTATTCAAAAGGCAAATACCGCAAATTATAATAATTATCGCTGCGATTGCGGCGGCGATTTTGAATTTAAATGAAATGACCGATGATTTTCCAGTGTTTTCTTTCATATCAGCGTTCCTCAATAAATTTTCCATAATTTCTTTTTTCGTATCTGCCGGCAGTGATTGTTCCGGTTCTGCCATGCCGAGCAGTTTTTTCAGATTTTCATCGAGATGATTTCGTTTTTTCATAATGTCCGCCTTTCGGAACAGCAGGGACTGTGCAGTGATTTTGAATTTTTCAGGAAAGCTTTTTTAAAGGCGTTTCTTGCCCTGTGGAGAGTGATTTTTACCACAATTTTGCTTTGCCTGTTGTCTTCTGCGATTTGTTTAATCATTTTTTGCCGGCAGTAAAACTGGTTAAGCACATCCCTGTATTTTTCCGGCAGGCCTGCCAGAGTTATCTGTACAAGTTCTGCCGTTTCCTGCTTTTCGATTATTTCATCCGGCAGCGGTTCGTCTGCGATTTTTTCGATAACTGCCGTAAGTTCGCCATCGCCGCTATCCGGCGAGAAATTTGCGAATTTTTCTTTTTGCCTTAGCGCGTTTTTGATATGGTTCCTGCTCAGCAGTATCAGCCAGGTCAGGACAGTGCCCTTTGAAGACTGGTATTTGTTAATATTTTCAAGAGCCTCTAAAAAGGTTGCCTGCAGTACATCAGCGGCCGTTTGCCGGTTTTTTTCAACTCTTGTATAAACAAACGCATAGACACTGTCTGCATAGGTTAGAAACCATTTTTCTATCATTTCCCGCTCTTTATCCATAAAGATTTTCTGCCATTGCTGTTTTATCTTCTGTTGATATTAAATGTAACTGACCAGCGTAAAGGTTACACAAAAAATCGACTTTTTTGCATAAAATTTCCTAATATGTGTTTTTTTTGCTGCTTTTATGTGTACCGACAACGACCCGACGCGAAACTTTGCGGCATTATTTATTTATCGGAACTAAACATCTTTAAAAAAAATCTGGCAATAAATCCACTTTTTTTCGGACCATAGTTTCATTTTTGTTAATTTGGGCAATTTTGAGGGTCTTATAATAATTAAAACTATGCAAAAAACGCATTTTTACTGCAACGGCACAGCATCATGTTAAGTCGTTTTTTTATTGTGTCGATTTAGACGTAACAGCCCATATTGACAATAAGTTACGTTAGTTGGCTGAACGTGTTGTACAACAAATTTTATGGTGCCAGGGAATGAGCCTTATGTCAGGTATACTGGAAAAACTGTGTTGGGGCCGGGCCATCGGTGTGTATTTTCACGGTGACCGTGTAAGTATTACTGATGTTGGTAATACGATCAAGGGTCTGGCTACGCTTAATCAGCAATCATTTGAAATTGGTGACGAGGACCCGGTCCAGTCACTGTCGAACATACTGCAGGAATACATAAAAAATCGCGGCGGTAAAAACACTCCGGTTTGTTTGGGTCTTAAACCTGAACAGGCTTTTTTCATAACATCAGCGGCAGAGTGCGAACAACAGGAACAGCTTCGCGACAAGCTTCTCGATTATGCGGGATTCCGCACAGCAGAAGAACGAAACGAAGTTGTTGCCGACTATTTCAAAATAAACAAAGTGAAATCATCCGCAGGCCAGTTGTGGAGCGTGGGCGTATGCCAAAAAGAAAATTCCAAGGGACTTTATAATGCAATTGGTCAGGCAGGTTTTAAGCATTTTTCATTGAAACCTACGCCGTGGGCCATGGCGGCATTTTCAGCAAAGCTGCCTAAGAAAAGCAAAAGCTGGAAAGTTTTGATACATATATTTCTCAATGAAACCGGCGGATTAGCAGTGCTGGTTGTTGAGAAAAATATTATGTGCTGGAAAATATTCGCGTTTTCGCAATCAGAGCCTATGGACAAAATAGAATCCGCCATAAGAAGCATTTTGATACAAAGTACCGTGACTCTGTTCCGGCCGATGGTTGATGGAATAGTTCTGGAAGGGCCGAAGGCGGGAAAATTTGGCCAGGAAGTTTATGACAGATTTGGCATCGAAACAGCAGCAGTCGAAGGCCCGGAATTTGCCGATTTCCAATTCAGCCACAGCCTGGCGATGTCGGCCCGACACAGAGAGGTAACACAATTTGATATCTTCCGTGAATTACGGCCCAAGCCAACCTTAAAACAGATGTTCCCCTGGAAACTTGCGGCAATGGTAGTATTTGCGGCCTGCTGTATGGCCTTTATGATGTGGCAAAGAACTTCGAGGTTAACCGAGAGCTATATCAATTTCAAGAAACAGAATGCGGCATACAAATGGGCTCAAAAGAAAACTACAAGAGAGCTTGCCAGCGAAAAGTTATCTCTTCTGACAGAGACACAGGCGGTAGAAAAATTTCTTTCGACGCGAATAATCTGGAGCGATTATTTACGTGATTTGCCGACCCGGCTTCCTCCCAACGTGAGTATTTCCAATATCTGGGCGGTGTGTGAATATGCGGATTCGTCGAAGAAAGTGGCCGGACGAAAAAAGATAAACAGGTCCATGTCGCTGCGAGGAATGACTTTATTTGATAAGGGCCGGGCATCACCGGAAGATATAGAGGCTTTTATGGAATCATTAAAAAAAGTTGATTTGCTGCAGAGAGATTTTCCAAACGTTCAATTGGCAGATATAAAATGGCGGCGTCAGGGCGACAGTGACGTAGCAACGTTTACGGTTATGGCTTCGCCGGATAAGTCTGCAAAAGGCAAGAAACAAGAAAAAGGCGGTTCTGAAGGATAAGTATTATGGATCTTGGTCTGGATAAAGAGAAAATTATGCGATACAAGGCTCTGTTTGAGCGGCATCTTGGCAGTCCCGTGAAGATGCGTCTTGCCACAATGGGCGGCTTGCTTGTCCTGACTATAGTTCTGGTTTATATGCCTCTTTCCAAGGAAATCAAGAAAAGCAAAAAACTTCTTTCGTCGGAAAAAGAACGTAATAGCTGTATTATGGAACATGAAAAGCTTCAAAAGCAGGTTGAGATTTTTCATTCAATTATCGGAGAAAAATCCGACACAAATGAATGGGTTCAATATCTGCTTGACGGTATGAGGAAATTTCCGGTCAAACTGAAGGGAATGGAGTCTAAGCAGCAGCGCAAGGTCGGTCCGTACCGGGCCGCGGCCTTGTCGATGGAAATCGAGGGTACTTTCGCCGAACTTAAAAAATATGTTGAGTGGGTAGAAAGTTCGCCGCGTCTTGTTCGAATCGATACGCTGCAGATCGAGCAAAGATCGAGCGGCCTGTTATTGAAAATTCTTGTTCTTGGAATTGTGCCGAAATAATGATGGAAATGCTAAATAGATTTGCGGTGTTTATTATTATCGGGGTTATCGGATACCTTGCATACTCTTCGCTGAATGAGCCTGTATCGACTAAAGCCGCAGAGAATAAGAACATACCAGTTATTACAAAGAAAATGATATCGCCGGTACTTATTGAACCGGAGAATCGTGCCAGCCCGATTGATAGAGACCCGTTTGCATCGAGCTGGAACAATATATCTCCGGTCGTATCCAGACAGGTTGGCGGCAGCGATGATAATAGTAAAAATCCCGCTTTCTCGGAAAAGCTGATGGGAATACTCGGCGGCTCTGATGGTCAGAATCTGGCTTTAATCGGCGGCGAAGTCTATGGCGTCGATTCATCTGTCAATCTGTCGGATTCGGGAGAGCCATGGCAGGTTAGCTCAATAGATGATGAATCAGTGGTTCTGACTCGTGATGGAATTCGGAAAGTTCTAAGAATAACAGACAATTACAATGATACCAATGATAGCAATGATATTCAGGCGGCTATTTCTGCGACTGAAGCGGAAAAGGAGTTCGGGCAATGAATAAAGCCTTTACGACAGACCAGCCGCTTTTGATTCAGCTTCTTATGAAGCGAGGCCTGATTAAACAGGAAGACCTCAACAGTATTCGTGAGGCCATCAATAAGTCAGGCTCCGCAGTAGATGAAGCATTGATTGTTTTAAATATCGCTACAGAAGCTGATATAGCGACGGCCTATAGTGAAGAACTTATGATACCGCTGGCGGATATGAATGAGCCGCTTGTCGCAGACAAGGAAATGGCTGAAAAGATCGGCGAATCGGTTTGCCGGGAGAACCATTTTGTGCCGTTACGCGTGGAAGATGGTACCGTTATGGTGGCCCTTGCGAATCCGACAGATTTTAGATTATTTGAACGAATTCAGTTGTCAACCGGTCTTGTCGCGCAGCCTGTTATAGCGACTTGTTCTGCGATTGACGACTGTCTCGGTGAAATGTTCGGAACACGCGACATTGTAAAGGAAATCGCCTCTGAAGCAAAAGTCCAAAGTGCCGGACAGCTAAAAGACAGCGATGAAGATGTCGAAGAAATCGTGGACCTGGACCACCCGATATCCAAGGGACGCGACAGCCAGGTGATAAGGCTTGTTAACCATGTACTGTCATCGGCAGTAGAGAATGGCGCAAGCGATATTCATATCGAACCGTTTGAAAAGAATTTCAAGGTTCGGTTCAGGATTGACGGAGAATTGAACGAAATTTCTCCTCCGCCAAGACCTATGTACGTTCCGATGATAAGCAGATTGAAAATTCTGGCCAAAATGGATATTGCCGAAAGACGTATCCCGCAGGACGGAGCCATAGCCCTGAAGATGGGCGATAAGAGAATAGATTTGCGTGTTAACACAGTGCCGACGGTTTTCGGCGAAAAGATGGTTATGCGTATTTTGTCCAAGGGCGTAATACCCAAAGACCTGACCAAGCTGGGCTTTTCACAAAAACAGGCGGACGATTTTAAAACCGCTGCCGAAAGTCCTCATGGCCTGCTGCTTGTTACCGGCCCGACAGGAAGCGGAAAATCGACAACGCTGTACAGCGTGCTGAATTTAATCAATCAGCCTGATGTCAACAT
Organism: Phycisphaerae bacterium; assembly: GCA_041652575.1. Lineage (NCBI taxonomy): Bacteria > Pseudomonadati > Planctomycetota > Phycisphaerae > Phycisphaerae bacterium. Next base: position 9,024 of record JBAZHC010000019.1, read on the forward strand.
AATGACAGTCGAGGACCCGGTGGAATATAAGTTCGACGGTATGAATCAGGTACATGTCCGAAGCCAGGTAGGTTTGACGTTTGCCGCGGCATTGAGGGCATTTTTGCGGCAGGACCCGGACATAATAATGGTCGGCGAAGTCAGAGACCAGGAAACGGCACAGATTTGCCTTAGAGCGGCATTGACAGGCCATATGGTTCTTTCTACGCTTCACACAAATGATGCTTTGGCGGCTATAAACCGTCTTGCGGATATGGGCGTTGAAAAATTTCTACTTGCCTCGGCACTTCGAGTCGTCGAGGCTCAAAGACTTGTAAGACGTCTCTGCCAGAAGTGCAAAGAAAAATATCAGGTGGATAAAGAAACTCTCAGGAAATGGCATCTCGACCCCGACAAGGAATATTTCCGCCCGAAAGGCTGCGAGGATTGCAGAGGCGGCGGATACAGCGGACGAGTCGGACTTTTTGAAGTTGTACCTATAACGGCCAAGCTTAGAGATATGATAAGCGGCGGCAGCGCCCTGAACGAACTGCGTGCACAGGCACGAAAGGAAAAATTTATGCTGCTGCTCGACGCCGGGCTGAATAAGGTACAGGAAGGACTGACAAGTCTGGAAGAAGTTTTAAGTACCTGTATGGAGGAGGCGGAAGAAGAAGGTTCAAGTAAGGAAATAGAAGAGGATAAAGTCCTCGAAGAAACAGTAGCTGCGGGTGCAGCGTGAAAAGATATATTATTTCAGGCGGCTTATAAATGGACCAGCAAGTGACAAACAGCTCCGGACTTTCGTGGGTGCAGAAGCACATACGGATATCGTCCAAGCTGCATCCCGGTATCAAGCAGGACGATAAGATGCAGTTTTTCCATCATCTTACGACTCTGTTCGCTGCCGGTACGCCGCTGCTCGAAGCATTGCAGATAGCTTCCCGTCAGACACAAAGTCAGAAGATGCAGAAGGTTATCAGTACAATCGCGGAAAGGGTCTCCGCCGGCACTTCGCTTCACCAGGCGGCAGGGGAATTTCCGAAAGTATTCGAGCGTCAATGGATAGAAGTTATCAAAACCGGCGAACTAAGCGGACAGCTTACACAGGTTCTGACTTCTCTTACCACATACATTGAAGCCAGCAAGGAAATGAGAAGTAAGGTTATCTCTGCTATGGTATATCCGTGCATAATGACCATCGTGGCGATTCTGGCCGTAGTGATAATGCTGTGGAAGGTTGTTCCTGTATTTACCGCGTTCTTTACGGATGCCGGTTCAAAACTGCCGGGCATTACGCAGGCGGTTGTGGATGCATCAGAGTTTCTTCAGAAAAAAGGACTAATGATGTTTGCATGCATTGCTGTTGCAATCTTCTGTATCCGTGCATATTTAAGGACCGACAAAGGCAAACACTTACTGGATCAGTTTATGCTGACAGTGCCGATGATTGGTGAATGCATCGTGTATGTGAATATGGAAAAATTCGCAACCAATATGGTTCTTTTCATGCACAGCGGTCTGCCGTTAATGGAGACGATAAGTTCACTGCAGGGAGTATTTCATAACAATACCGTTTACAGGGAAGCGATGCACAAAATCCAGCAAAGAGTGTCCAGCGGTGTAGGATTGGCGCCGGCGATGGAAGAGTCAAGACTGTTTACATCTATGGTTATCTCGATGGTCAAGGTCGGAGAGGAATCAGGCGAACTGGCAAAAGTGCTTGACCAGGTGTCGATGTATTATCGAACTAAAGTTAAGGATATAGCCGAGCGTATTACCGGAATGATTGAGCCAATCGTGATTCTCGGAATGGGCGTAAGTGTCGCTGTGATATTGACTTCGATTTATCTGCCGATGTTCCAAATGGCCGGAGGAGTCCATTAAATGATAGAGCCGATGAAACAAAATCAAAATGTATCTTTTGTGGAAAGACGTACTTATGCACGTGTGCCGTTTACTCATAAACTTATGGTGCTGGATATGAACACCGGTCATAAGTTCGAGGGTAACGGCATAGATATAAGTGTTATGGGTATAGGATTTTATTCCAGGAAACTTTTTCAAAAAGAACATCATGTTCAAATACAGGTCTGGCTGGACGGCGGCGAGAATGTTGACCCTGTCCTGATTAGCGGTACTGTTAAATGGTCAAAACCTGAACAGGATGGCGGAATTATGGGCGTTCAGTTCGATATGCTTATTAAAGCATCTGACCATCCGGATTTATACGAACAGATTTGCAAAAAGGAAGTTTAGCGGAAATTAAAGATAAAGTGTGAATATAAAAGATAAACTACAATCTGTTATGTCAACGAAAGACGGTAAACGAAAAGTCATAATTGCTGCGGCAGTTGTACTGTTGGTTTTGACCGTTGCGCTGATTTTGTATTCAACCCCGGCCAAAAAACCTGTTCTGTCTGCTTCATCTAATATAAAGACTAAAAAGACTGTTAAAAGCAGCAAGCCTGCAAAGAAGAAAACTAAAGTTACCGATAGTAACCATGTTTCAGACGGCAACCGGCCGGCAAGTCTGCCGAAATTATCCGCTTCTTCGACCTTGTCCAATACCGGGAATAAAAAATCTGTTAAGAGCAAGAGCAGTAAGTTGGTAGATAAAAAAGTTAAAATTGCCGAGGATAGCCAGATGACGGTCGACAGTAACCAGGTAGCCGCTATAATAGAAGCCTTCAAATCGTCTGCTGCGGCTGAAGCCAATGACAATAATGAAGTTTCCAATAACAGCCGGATTGCGAGTGTTGACAAACCTGTAGAAAATAACCCTATCGAGCCAGATGAAGAATTGATAATAAAAGAAGCCTCGGATATAAAGCCTAAATCCGCCAATCTGTCTCCGAATCTCGGCAGTATTCAATCTAATATACAATCGCTGATATTTATGAGAAATATGCCGATATCCGATGCTCTGCAACTTTTGGGCGTCAGGTACGGCAAAAATATTGTTCCAACTTCGAAAGTTTCGGGCAATATCGCTTTCACGAAGCTGAATAATGTGAGCTTCGAAGAGGCGATGAGCGCGATTCTCGGAGAAGAGTTCGAATATCAGGAGCAGGGGAATCTAATCAAAGTTTATACTGCCGGGGACAACAGTAAAGTTAAACCGGACAGCAGCGGAATGGTATGTAAAGTGTTTACTTTATATTATATTACCGCAGCCGAGGCCAAAAAAATGGTTACGCCTGTAATGAGCAGCAGCGGCAAAATAGAAATAACGACCGCTGCGGTGACGACTATGCCGGACAGTGATACAATCGGCGGCGTAGGCGGAGGAGACGCCCTTGCCATTAATGATATGATGGTAGTTTACGACTATCCTGAACAAATAACGCAGATTGAACAAATAATAGCCGCCATAGATATCAGGCCCAAGCAGGTTCTTATCGAAGCGACAATTATGACGGCAGCCCTTACAGATGGCACGCAGTTTGGAATTGACTGGAGAAATCTCAAAAATGTAGCGTTGGAATTGACTCCCGGGGCTCCCGACATTTTCGATTTTTATGGAACTGACACAAAAATAGGCTCGAGCGCTCTTACGGGCGGATTGTCGGTCGGAGTTGTAAGAGACGATGTTGCGGTATTTATCAGGGCAGTTGAGGAAATTACCGATGTAACTATACTGGCCAATCCGAAAATACTTGCGACAAACAAGCAGCTTGGACAGGTTTATATTGGAACAAAAGTCGCATATCAATCTGCTGTTACGCAGACGGATACATCGACTACTCAAACAATTGAATTCCTTGACACGGGTACGAAATTATCATTCAGGCCGTATATAGGAAATGACGGCTACATACGAATGGATATTCATCCAAAAGACAGTTCCGCGGTAATCAGAAATATAGGTACGTCATCGGTGCCGGATGAGACATCAGCCGAATTAGTTTCGAATATTATAGTTAAAGACGGCGAAACAATAATAATTGGCGGACTTTTTAGAAACACGGTTAGCAACAAAAAAACACAGGTTCCTTTGCTCGGCAATCTTCCTGTTGTAGGCACTGCTTTCAGCAGTACTGCCGATGAAGGAAGGCGCGAAGAGGTTATTGTACTTTTGACTCCGCATATCATTGGCGAGCCTTCGCAGACTATGGGCATTGAAAGGTCGGAAGACGTTGGACGGAAAATCAGCGGCGCTAAAAAGCAGCTTAATCCATTGAATAGAATGAGATTGGCCCAGGATAGTTATGAAAAGGGCGCTGTAAATTATGCACAAGGCAGAAACGCCGCGGCGCTCAAAGAACTGGAGTCTGCTTTGGAATTATATCCGGATTATACGGAAGCTATTGAGCTTAAAGAGAAAATATACAGTGAAATAGCACCTTCGCGAAAACCCGTCAGGGAAATTATTGACCAGATTGAACAGCCAAAACTGCACAAATGGCGCAAGAGGTAAAGAGTTGTGAAATGCGCAGACTACAAAAAACCAAAAATCAAAAATGGTTACACGCTCGTGGAAGTGTGCATCGCGATGGTTATCATTTGTATTTTGGCCGCTATGGCAGCGCCGATATATACCAAGGCGATCGAACAGGCCCGGCTGGATTCTGCCGCGGGGAATTTAAAAACAATCTGGTCGGCCCAAAGAGCGTACTGGCTTAAAAATCATACATTTGCCGCCAGTCTGACTACGCTCGAAGATGAGGATTTAATAAGTTCATCACTTGCCCGGACGCAAATTGACCCGAATTCCATATATGTTTATGATATTGATTCCGCAGGGATCAGTTCTTTTGCGGCTTCGGCTACGAGAAGCGGCAGCGGTGTATGGAGCGGGCAGATTCAGGTAGACGAACTGGGAGAACTGTCCGGCCAAATAAGCAAAGATGACGGTTTTACCCTTTCACCTCTTACGCTGGAATAAACAATGAGACGGCAAAAATATAAATATCATACTATAAAGCGTTTCGGCCGGGCTTTCAGTTTTTTAGAGCTGCAGGTAACTATGGTAATACTGGCAATCGGGCTTTGGGGTTTTGCCGGCCTGTTCAAAGTTTATTCGCGGCAGGTCGACTATATTGAACAGAGCAGTTTGCCGGTTTCGACTTATTATATTGTAAGTCAATCCAACCAATGGATGAAACAACTTGGATCGCCGGCGGAAATAAAGCAGACTCCCGGCCAGGTTCCCTGGACGCCGCAGGTAGACGGCAACGATGTGGGAGATTACAGTGTTGCGATGACATCCTCGCCTGCTATGGATTTCGACCTTAACACGGCAGTTGTCAATATTCATGTGGAGCAGTGATATTAATAAAACGCTATCGACATTACGATGTGGGCGCAGAAAAGGTTTCACGATTATGGAACTGCTGGTTGTGTCCGTCCTTATGATTATCGTAATGATGATTGTCGCCCAGTTCTGGAAATGGTTTTCGCCGTGTATTACAGATTTGATTGCCAGAGAACGTCTGCTGCGTGAAGGACGTTTGACGATGCAAAATCTGTCTTATGATTTTGGTTCTGCCACTGAAATTTCCGGCGGCAGCCAGCTTATTATTAACGGGAATATATATTATTACCGTGAAAGTCCGGATGACTCCAATCTTTATCGCCGTGACGTTTCGGAAGGAACAGATTTCGCTATTGCCGATTGCGTATCAAATTTTTCAGTGGAAGAGAATCCGGAAGGCTCAAATCTCTGGCAGATTACGCTTGAATTTTCGGCGCGTAGTTACAACAACGACCAGCCTTTCAGCCGTGAACTCGTATTTCGCTGGAGTCCTCCGTAAGAGGAACGAACTATGAAAAAAAAATACAGATACAAAGGATATGCGCTGGCGGGAACTATGATGTTTCTTCTGCTTGTACTGATTATGTGGATGGGCGTTACCCGGCAGATGGGGACAAATTTAAGGCTGGAAAAACATCTTCAGGCTCAAAAAACATATTATGACGGCAGTGTCCGGGCGCTTTCATGGGCACTGACACTTTCTGAAACGGGTTATCCGTACACAGGTTTTGCTTCCAAGTCTTACTGGGTGCCGGTTGGTGAAGACGGCGATGAAAAATACGTAATAACTTATACGAGAAAATCGGATTATTTTACTCTTTTCCCTTTCAAGTGGTTGTATAACTACACCGTAACTGTACGTCCTTTTGTTGCGGGGTCAGACGATGGTATACAGCGTGCGCCGAACACTTTCGGCAGTTAGCCGTTTCTGCTGATTCTCCAGCGGCCTGACTGCTGTTTTGCTCTGCCGAATTCGAACAGTTCGAGAATATTCTGAAAATATTGCTGTTGAGTGCCAATATTAAAACCTTCTTCTGTCTGCGGAGGAGTCAGCCACAGCATTTTGGGATTCTTTGCCTTCGTATAGAGGTCGACAGTTTCCTGCCGGCCGGATTTATCGCTTTTAAAACTGTTTGCGACGAGAACAGGGCAGGGGCTTATCTGGGAAATCTTTTCATATAGTCCCTCTGTTCCCAATGCAGACTGACCGATATCGGCAAAAACAATCGACCTGATGGTTTTCGATAAAGTCTTTTCCATCCAGCCCGGCAGATAATCTGACACCCATTCCGGTAAAGAGACATCGTAACCCGAAGCGTTGTCGATTACCACTCCCGTGAAACGTTCATCTTCGGACGCTGCGGCGATAAGAGCGGATGCGCCTTCGTTGATGCCGAATCCAAAAACGTATCTGCTCGATTCCGGGCGGTTGTTTTTAAGATAATCAATCGCACCCAGGACATCGCCGGCTTCATCGATTCCAAAACTGTATTTGTGTCCGCTGCTGTTGCCGTTGCCGCGAAGGTCGAACAAAAATACATTGTAGCCGGTGTCGCTGAGTATTTTTGCATAAGACAGGAAAAGATTTTTCGTCGGACTTCGTCCGGGGACGATTATTACCGAGGAATCCGATACACGCGTTGATGAAGGAATGAACCAGCCGTCGAGCCTTGCGCCGTCTTTGGCGTTAAAGTAAACCTGACGGTATTCCATATCCATCAGCTTTTTCGGGCTGGCGGCATCCGTAAATTTTATCCAGTGAGTTGTAAAAACCGCGACCAGATATGGTATTACCGCGAAAATCAGAATGGCAAAACGAAAAACAGTTTTCGCAGTGTTTTTTGTTATTTTGTTTTTTTGATTTGTTCCGAGAACGATTAAGAGAATCCGGTTGATGAATTTGTCCAGCAGCCACAGAATCGCGTAAACAGAAAGCAGAAAATACACCGCAATAGGCAGCTCGGCCCAGTTAATCCGCACATGAGGCATTGTTTTTGAAAAAGCAATCAGATAAGCCGTCACAAGCAGGGTGATAAAGATGAATAAAAAACCATAAGGCATAAAACTTTTTTTGATATTTGGCGGTCGGAAAATCAGCAGATACGACAGAACCAGCGGAATAGACGAAAAGTGAACCAAATCAATGACTGAGTTCATGGCCAGAAAAAACCGGCCTATGAAAAGCCATATTGCCAATGAAACGATAAGAAGAGTGTAACGCAGCAGCCCGCCTTTTGAATAAAACATATTTTACCCCATCATAGTAGTTTTCTTTTCCCCTATTATAGCAGAATTTGCGGTTTTTTTAAAGGCTAATGCCTTAATAGATGCATTAAAAGATGATAAAAACTGAAATTGGGTTTCAATGCGCCAAATTATAGGGCGTGCTTATAAAAAATTTACCCCGGCAGGCTGTGAAAAATCGATTATTTTGGCCGACAGGAGGTTTTTCTTTATTATATGTGCCGCGAGATTGAACCATCGCTTTGCGCCGTCAGGAACGACATTGTCGCCGGGAGGGGATATTTTCCCGACAGAACGGAAGGCTGTCCTGCGGATGAGAGCCTCTATGTTTTCTCTTGTCCGGCATAATTTTTAATTATACATTCTTTACTATTGATATTGAATAAAATCATTTGTTAAAATACAGACTTGTGTTATTCTTTCGGCTGCGTTCAGTACCGGTTTATTATCTGGATTTGAAGGCGGAACAGTGACATTAGAACAGTTATTGAAACTTGTAGAGAAAAAACCTCTGGTCTGGCGGCCCAGGGTTTGTGCCGATTCGAGAAATCTTCGGCAGGGCGACATCTTCGTGGCGGTAAAAGGCACGCGCACTGACGGCCATGACTTTATCGGCCAGGCTGCTGTCGCAGGGGCCAGATATATCGTATCGCAAAAGCCGGTAGCCGTTGCCTCGGCCGAGGTTATACAAACAGAAGATACGACAAAAGCTCTGGGCCTTTTGTCTCAGGCATATTACAACTATCCGAACAGCAAGCTGGTCAACCTCGCCGTTACCGGCACCAACGGCAAAACGACTACGACATATATGGTTCGCTCGATTGTAACCGGTACCGGCAAAAAGTGCGGCCTTATAGGGACTGTAACAGTCGATATGGGCAGCGGCGAAGATAAAATCGAAGCATCTATGACGACTCCGAACGCCCTTGAGCTTGCCTCGCTTGCCGACAAAATGGCAGGTGCAGGTTCGGAATATATGATTATGGAGGCCAGCAGCCACGCGATAGAGCAGAATCGGCTTGCGGGAATAGATTTCGCCGCCGCGGCGTTTACGAATTTTACAGGCGACCATCTCGATTATCACAAGACAATGGAAGCGTACCTGGCGGCCAAGCTGAGGCTGTTCGAGAATCTTTCGCCTGAAGCGACAGCGGTAATAAACAAAGACGACCCGGTATTTGAACAAATTGCCGCCGCCACAAAGGCGAATAAAATATTCTATTCGCTTTCGACAGAAGCCGATTTGACCGCCCGGATGATTTCGATGGATATAAACGGTACGGTTTTCGAGATTTCATTCAGAGGAGAAAAGGTCAAGCTTTCTTCTCCTCTCATCGGCGAACATAATCTGAGCAATCACCTTGCCGCGGCGGGACTGGCGATTGGCGCAGGATTCGACCTTAAAACAATCGCAAAGGGACTGTCAAAACTTGCCAAAGTGCCGGGAAGACTGGAAAAAGTTTCCTGCTCGAAGGACTTTACCGTACTTGTGGATTATGCCCATACCGATGACGCCCTGAAACATGTCCTTTCGACGCTCAAACCGTTGTGCAGGGGCAGTCTGATAGTTGTTTTCGGCTGCGGCGGCGACAGGGACAAGACCAAAAGACCGCGAATGGCACAGGCCGCCCAGCAGTTCGCCGACAGAATTTTTGTTACCAGCGATAATCCGAGAACTGAAAAAGCATCGGCGATAATAGATGATATACTTACAGGTTTTGTCAACCCGCAGGCTGATGATATTACCGTTCAGCCGGACAGGGAAAAGGCAATCGCCGAAGCAATACAAAACGCCAAGGCGAACGATATAATTCTTATTGCCGGTAAGGGACATGAAAATTATCAGATTATCGGTACGGAAAAACTTCACTTCAGCGATATTGAAACGGCATTAAAGTTCCTGCAGTGAAACCACTATCCATAAAAAAAATTGCTGAAATCATAAATACAGAGACATCTGAAATTTCAAATCTGAAATTTCAAATCTCAAGTGTGAGCATCGACTCGAGAAAAATACCGCAGGGTTGTATGTTTTTCGCGATTAAGGGAGCAAATCACGACGGCCATGATTTTATCAGCCAGGCTTTCGAAAACGGCGCATCCTGCGCGACGGTACAAAAACAAATCTCCGGCGAAAAACCTTTGCTGCCTGTCGATGATACGATTGCAGCTCTCGGAAGTCTTGCGCGGTATGTGAGAGAAAATTCGTCGTATAAGGTTATAGCTGTTACAGGCTCGGCGGGAAAAACGACTACAAAGAACATAATCAATCATGTTCTAAAAAATAGTTTTAAATGTTTTTCATCGCCGAAGAGCTTCAATAACAATATCGGCGTTCCGCTTACGATATTGGATGCCCCCCAGGATGCCGAAATCTTGATTTCAGAGCTTGGCAGCAATCATCCCGGCGAAATAGAGCAGCTTACAAAAATAATCCAACCCGATATTGCCGTTATAACAACGATATGTCCTGCTCATCTGGAAGGTTTCGGAACCATAGATGTTATAATAAAGGAAAAGGTTTCTATAACGGCAGGTTTAAGAGCAGGCGGAAAATTTTTCATTAACGGCTCGATAAAAAATCTTGTCGATTATTGCCGGGATAAAAAATTATCCTTTGAAACTTTTGAGATGCCGGATTTTAAGCTTTCGGGCGATAAAAGCATTTTTGTTATCGATAATGTTACGGTGAATTTGCCGCTTGCCGGCAGGGCGAATGTTGAAAACGCTATGGCGGCATGGGCGGTCTGTAAAAGTCTCGGCGTTTCAGCTTCTCAGTTCGCCGATGCTCTTGTCTCGATAAAACCTGTCGATATGCGGCTCGAACTTTTGAAGCTTGGCGAATGCTCTGTACTTTGCGACTGTTACAACGCCAATCCCGGCTCGATGGCCAACGCACTCGAAACCCTGTCGCTGATGGCCCAGCAGCAGGGGAAAAGAGCCGTCTTTATTTGCGGAAAAATGGGCGAACTCGGCGGCCAGAGCGAAAGACTTCACGCCCAGCTTGGCGAAAAAATCGTTCAGTATAAAATACCTGTCCTGCTGACTACGAAAGGCGACTGTGCCGTCGCCGGCCGGACTGCCGAAAAACACGCCGATTATGACATTTCGGTCGGCATATTCGAAAATACCGCACAGCTTTGCGATAATCTGCATAAATTTATCAAACCTGACGATATAATACTGGTCAAAGCTTCTCGCAGTGAGCGTTTTGAAGCGGTTATTGACAAGTTAAAGGGACTTTTTATCGGACAATAATAAAGAATATGATTTACCATTTACTTTCATTTTTAGAAGATTTCGCAACCCGTTCACTGGGTTTTTACGCTTGGCAGGAAGTGCTCTTCAGGTGCATAATGGCGGCTCTTACAAGTCTTGTAGTCGCGTGGTTTTTGGGCCCGAAAATTATCCGCTGGCTGATGCGGAAAAAAATCGGCGACAGACCTGAGTTTCATCACGAAAAACTGAACGCGCTCAACAAGGAAAAAGAAAATACTCCCACGATGGGCGGACTTATTATTCTCATAGCCGTTATGGCGGGAACTCTACTGTGGGCCAAACTAAATAATCCGTTTGTGCAGAAGGCGATAATCCTGATGATATGGTTTGGCGGAATAGGCGCCGCCGACGACTGGCTTAAACTGACGAGCAAAATCCGTCAGCGCAGCAGGAACGGCCTCAAGCCGTGGGAGAAACTGGCGTTCCAGTTCGGCGGGGCGGTTCTTATCGCGACGTTTTTGTATTTCGACGTTCAGAAAATACCGGATGCGACACGGTTCTGGCTGCCGTTTTACAAATACGGCATTCCAATAACCGGCTGGCTGTTTGTTCTTATCGCGATATTTTATATTTCAGCGACGAGCAACGCGGTTAATTTGACAGATGGAATGGACGGACTGGCGGCCGGCTGCGTCGCGATTGCGAGTATAACGCTGGTACTGCTTTGCTATATGGCGTCGGAGTCGATGACGAGAACTTCGTCAATGACATGGGCCGGTTATCTTCTCCTGCCGCATATTCCGCACTCAGGCGAACTAAGTATATTCTATTCGTCTATCCTCGGAGCGACGATGGGTTTTCTATGGTTCAATTGTCACCCGGCTCAGGCGTTTATGGGCGATGTCGGCTCACTGCCGCTTGGCGCGGCGATGGGCTATGGCGCCCTGGTTACAAGAAACGAAGTTTTGCTTTTAATTATCGGCGGCGTGTTCGTGATGGAGCTTGCGAGCGTGGTTTTGCAGGTTGGATATTTCCGCTACACCGGCGGAAAAAGATTGTTTCGATGCGCACCGATTCATCATCATTTTCATCTTGGCGGCTGGTCTGAGCCGCAGGTTGTGGTGCGATTCTGGCTTTTGGCCGCGGCATTTGCGGCCCTTGCCCTGGCCACTATTAAAATCCGCTGAAAAAGATTTTATTGTAAATACAAATAAAAACCCCCGGTTTATTGACCGAGGGTTTTTGTGTTTTTTAATTTCCGCGTAATCCGCGGTTACTCAAACAGGAACGAGCCGTACTGTGCCGCGCTGCCGAGTTCTTCGTGAATCCTGAGAAGCTGGTTGTACTTACAGATTCTGTCGGTTCTGCAGGCCGAGCCTGTCTTAATCTGGCCGATACCGGTTGCTACCGCTAAATCTGCGATTGTGCTGTCTTCCGTTTCGCCGCTGCGATGGCTTATAACTGCCGTCCAGCCTGCTCTCTTGGCCATATTAATCGCTTCAAATGTTTCTGTCAGAGTGCCTATCTGATTTAATTTGATAAGAATCGAGTTCGCTGCGCCCATCTTGATGCCTTTGGCAAGACGCTCGGTGTTGGTAACGAATAAATCGTCGCCTACGAGCTGGCATTTGTCGCCGACAGTCTGGGTCAGTTTGGTCCAGCCTGCCCAATCGTCTTCGGCAAGGCCGTCTTCAAGGCTGACGATCGGATATTTGTTAATCCAGCCTGCCCAGTGCTTTGCCATATCGTCTGATGATATTTTCTTATTCGGAGCTGATTTGAAGAATTTATATTTCTTTGCGCTTTCGTCCCACAGTTCTGTTGCCGCAGGGTCGAGAGCAATGGCTATTTGTTTTCCTGCCTTGTAGCCTGCCTTCTTTATTGCGTCGAGAATTACCTCGATTGCCTCATCGTTTGACTTCAGCGACGGTGCGAATCCGCCTTCATCGCCGACAGATGTGTTATAGCCTTTTTTCTTCAATACACCTTTAAGGGTATGGAAAACTTCAGCGCCCATTCTCAGTGCCTCGGGGAAATTTACTGCGCCGATAGGCATAACCATAAATTCCTGGAAATCGACGTTGTTGTCGGCGTGCTTTCCGCCGTTGAGGATGTTCATCATCGGAACAGGCAGAACGTTCGCGTTGCATCCGCCCAGATATCTGTAAAGCGGCAGGCCGACAGAAGCTGCGGCGGCTTTGGCGACTGCGAGTGAAACGCCGAGGATTGCATTTGCGCCGAATTTTGCCTTGTTCTTTGTGCCGTCAAGCTCAATCATGAGCCTGTCGATTTCTTCCTGGGCCAGGGCTTCGCAGCCGATAACTTCGGGAGCGATTTTTGTATTAACATTATTCACCGCGCCGAGTGTGCCTTTGCCCATATATCGTTTGGCCTTTGTATCGCGAAGTTCGACCGCCTCGTGGGCTCCTGTACTTGCTCCGGACGGAACGGCGGCTCTGCCGAACGAGCCGTCTTCGAGCGTAACATCGACTTCTACGGTCGGATTGCCTCGTGAATCGAGGATTTCTCGTGCTCTAACGTCAACTATTGTCGTAAACATCTTATTATTCCTTTCTTATTCAGGGGTTAGGGTATAGGGTTTAGGGGGTAGGAAACCGAATCTCTAAACTTATACCGAAAACTATTTCTTTACGGGAAAAAGAAGGTAACTATTTTGCCCCAATTAGTCAAGTCCTATTTGCGGATGCGCCACCGCCTCCAAGCGTGCTTGATACTCCAATCAGGAAACCAAATTCATACCATCTGCCATTGTTGTTCGTTTCATACATACTGACATTCGAATTGAACAGACTGATGATGAAAGTAATGGGCGCTATCAGCCCATGCCATAATCCTGCCCAAAATCCTGCAGGGTTTGCACCAGGCTGTTTGTATTTTGAGTTCGTTCCTGCAACTGCGAGGTAATTTGCCATGAGATTCCTTTCTATTATTTATATTATTTCCCGCCCATTTTTTTGTCAGTGGATTCTAATTCCAGTCGGTTACATTTTATAACCGACTAAATTCCTTGATTTTCATTACGAATTTTTCAGGTTCATTCGGTGTTACTACTATGGTACGATTCGGAAATCTTAGAATCACGGCTTTTTTGAAATCGGTAGCGAATGCTCTGTAAGAGCCAAGTTTTTTATTGTAAAACAATCCTGCGAAGCAGAACATGCCTCCGTTGCCAAATGTTCGCAAGGATTTTGCCATTGCTGTCGGGTCGATTTCTGCTGATTTCAATTCGGATAAATTTATTTTTGTATTCCAGCCGAGCCGCTGAATTAACAGAGTGTTATCAGTTAATATATATCCGCGGATAATGAAAAATGATGAAATGATGAGAATTGCCAGCGGCACAAAGATTGTGACGATACTGCCTTGTCGGCCTGAAGAAAAACCTATATAAGAAATTCCGATGAGAATTATTGTCAAAACAGCAGTTAGTATTTTAAGTAAAGTTCCCCATGGTGCAGTGAATTCTGAATTGCCTGATTTGTTGGAACTAACCATATCTACTCTTAGCTAAAAATAATACAATGGGGATTATACCTCGATAAATATCATAAATCAATCCGGAAATTGTTTCTATGCCTTGTTATTTTTGATTTTTAATGTATATTTCTCTGTGGCCTCTGTGAGCTCTGTGGCTATAATAATATTTTCTCTGTGGCTAATTTATGAGAATACCAATAACAAAATATGGTTTGCCGCAGGTTGCGATTTATCCCGGCCTGTGCGCTGTTGCGATGGTCATAGCAATCGCTTTGGCAGCGGTCAATATTGTCCTGTTTTGGATAATTGAAGCTGTTTTGGCGGTTGTTTTAATCTGGATGTTGTCCTTTTTCCGCGACCCGTATCGCCGGGTACCGGCAGGGGACGATTTAATCCTTTCGCCGGCCGATGGCACGATAAGCGATATCGAAATTGTCGATGAGCCGAGCTTTATCGACGGAAAAGCGACCAGAATAGGCATATTTTTGAGTATTTTCAGCGTCCATATCAATAGAACGCCCTGTGCCGTCAGAATAGAAAATATTACCTATCACAAAGGCAGGTTTATAAACGCCCTTAATCCCGATAGCGGTAAAGTCAATGAGAGCAACAACATAGCAATGACCCGCCAGAAAAACCCCAATGATAAGATGCTTGTCCGTCAGATAAGCGGGGCAATCGCAAGGCGAATTGTCTGCGACGCCGAGCAGGGTCAGGAATTTACTGGCGGAGCCATTTTCGGAATGATAAAATTCGGGTCGAGAACTGAACTTTATTTGCCTGCCGAAAGCTCAGCTAAAATAACCGTTAAAAAAGGCGACAAGGTAAACGCGGGCTTATCGATACTTGCTCAATATGACAGAATCGGTTAACAAATCAGAACGACCCAGACGCGGCCTATTGCGGAACGTCCGCAGGCACAGGCTCAAATATATCGCCATATTGCCTTCGCTGGTTACTCTCATCAACGGCACCTGCGGTTTTGCCGCGATAGTCTTCGCAGCCAAGGCCGGTCAGGCCGACCTTTCCGGTCTCGATGTCTATCATAAACAATTTCCGTTTTTCTCGATGGCAGGCTATATGATTTTTTTCGCGATGATTGCCGATATGCTCGACGGTCATTTGGCCCGTATAAGCCAGAGCACCAGCAGTTTCGGCGGTCAGCTCGATAGTCTGTGCGATGTAATCAGCTTCGGCGTAGCGCCGGCGTTTCTAATGCTGCGGGTAGTCGAAAGCAGGGTCAGCATTCATCCGGCCTTCGATGTTTTTGTTTATAGATTCCTGTGGCTGGCCGCTGCGATATATATCAGTTGTGCCGCCATTCGTCTTGCGCGTTTCAATGTTGAAAACGAAGAGGACGAGGCGAGCCATATGAATTTTTCAGGTCTTCCATCGCCTGCAGCGGCAGGAGTAATTGCCAGCCTTGTCATTCTCAATCAGGATATAATAAAAAAGCTCAGCGAAGAATACACATTTTTTGCCGGGCTTAGCCATAACATTATCATAGCCGTTCTTCCTTTCGCGGCACTGGCCGCTGCGATTTTAATGGTCAGCCGGATTAAATATCCTCATCTTGTTAATCAGCTTGTTCGCGGCCGAAAGCCCTTTGCCTATCTTTTATGGTCGATAGCGATTGTGGTAAGCATAGTTTATTGTTTTGAAATCGCATTAGCTTTTGTTTTCTGCGGCTTTGCGGCCAGCGGCTTCGTCAAATGGTTTTACTGCCGTTTCATTACTCATAAACAAACCGGCCAGGAAATTGAAGAACCGCCGGTTGTTACAGTTTCGCAGTGATTGTGAAATTCCGCTTTTTTCCGTCTGCAAACAGCTATCGGGCTGTTTTCCCTTGCGGCTTTTTACGAAAATGCTATCATTATCCGTTTAATTAAAGGAGTACGACTTTTGAAGGAAAGCAAGAAACACATATCGCGTGAAATAGGCCTTGAGATTGGTCATATTGTCGGCAAGGGTCTGTTCCAACTTGACCATTTGCATTACGGCCTGTGGAAAAAGGGGATTGAACCCTGCATTCTCAATCTTCATATCGCCCAGGACGAGTACTGCAAATTTATAATTTCGCATATTCCGGCCGAGGTGAAAACGATTCTCGATGTCGGCTGTGGCACGGGAGCTTTCTCGAAGAAGCTCGTCGATATCGGCTACAAAGTCGATTGCGTCAGCCCAACGCCGTATCAAAACAAGCTGGTTGAAGAACTGCTCGGCGATACGAGCGAAATTTTTAAATGCAAATTCGAAGACATTCAAACCAATAAAAAATACGATATGATACAGTTCTGCGAAAGCTTCCAGTATATAGACCTTGACAGGGTTGTCGATATAGCGGGGGGCCTGTTAAATGACGGCGGTTATATGCTTATATGCGATTTCTTTAAAACGCAGTCTCAGGACAAGTGCGGCCTCAAGGGCGGCCACAAATTTGAAAAATTTAAGACTATTATGCAGGCCTCGCCTTTCAAAATAATTGAGGACATAGATATTACCGCCGAAACCGCGCCGAATATGGATATAGTTGACAAGGCTGCGAAAGAGGTGGTGATTCCTATTGCCGACGCTGTTGACAGATTCCTGCAGAGCCGGCATCCATTACTTACGAAATTGGCAAAATGGAAATACAGAAAAAAAATTGAAAAAGCTCAGCAGAAATACCTGTATGGAAAAAGAACCGGCAAAGATTTTGCCGAGGCCAAAACATACCGGTTGTTTGTATGCCGAAAGGTAAAATAAATGGCTAAGGAAATTAAACTGCCGCAGATGGGGCAAACGATGGAAGAAGGCACTGTCGTAAGCTGTAAAGTTAAGGCAGGACAGAAAATCAGTAAGGGCGAAGTTATCTTTGAAATCGAAACTGATAAAGCCACTCTCGAAATGGAATCGCCCGCCGAGGGTATTGTAAAAAATGTTCTTGTCCGGGAAGGACAGACGGTGCCGGTAGGTGAAGTGCTCCTGACTCTCGAGGATGAAAGCGTAAAGAAAGAGACGCCTGCTGAAAAGAAAACAGCCCCTGCGCCGCAGAGCGGGCCTGCCTATAAGCCCGGCCAGAAAATACCGCTGAGCAAATTCGGCAAAATCATCGCTGAAAAGATGCTCCAGTCCAAACGCGAGATACCGTGCTTTTATCTCAATGTTGTTGTTGATGTTACGGAACTGATTTCATTTCGTGAAAAACTGAACGCCTCTGCCGGCGTTAAAATATCTTTCAATGATTTAATAATCAAGGCGCTTGCTCTCGGAATGACGCAATGGCCGATTATGACGGGCCGGTTCGAAGGTGATTCTATCCAGCTTGCCGATTCCGCAGGCGTAGGACTTGCCGTTTCTGTAAAAGGCGGATTGGTTGCTCCGATAGTAAAAGACGCTGATAAAAAAACCATTGAAGAAATTGCACAGTACAGTGCCGCTCTTATCGAACGTGCACGTGCGGGAAAATTATTACCTACCGACCTTGAAGGCGGCTGCATAACCGTAAGCAATCTTGGCACATTCGGCATCGATTCGTTTATTCCTATCGTTGTTCCCGGCCAGTGCAGTATTCTCGGCGTTGGAAAAATAACCGATACCTGCATGTCGGAAGACGGGAATATTGTCGTTAAAAAACTTATGAAAATGACACTTGCCGTCGACCATAGAACAGCAAATGGTGCCGAGGCCGCGCAGTTTTTGGACTATGTGGCTAAACTGCTCAGGGACCCGACGAAACTGGCGTAATAAGTAATAAGACTGGACAAATCTTTTAGCTCAAGGGATAATTAATTAATCCGATAAGTCCCCGTAGCTCAATTGGATAGAGTGCTGGCCTCCGAAGCCAGAGGTTTCGGGTTCGACTCCCGACGGGGATATTTTCTGCGAAGCGTATCATATATAAATCATGAGATTGAATGCCCGATAATATTGTACTTAAAAGATATTAATGCCTCAAATCAGCCTTTTTCTCGAATTATCGGCGGTATTTAATACTATGGTAAAGGAGAGTAATAATATCGCCGAAAAACTTAACGTAACTATAGGAATATTCTAATTTAAGGTTGTTACGGAACAGCAGCCATTATGAGGGAAAATGGGAAAGGTAAGTATGATAAATAAAAAACTTATCTGTGCAGCCATTGTTTTCAGCATTTGTTTTACTCACTCTGTCAAGGCGGTTTCACAGGACGCTAACAGTTCAGCCGGCGGAAAGTTGTCACAGTTGAAGAATCCGGCTGACTGGATTGAACTGAGCGCGGATTTAAGGCTTCGCGCCGAATATGACAACAACAGAAAATTTGAAAAGGAAATCGCAGGGCATGAGCGGGTTGTTTTTCCGCGTTATCGTATCAGGGCAGGGGCTAAACTAAAATTAACCGATGATGTTGATTTCAATATTCGATTTGCAACAGAACCTCGCTATTATATCAAACCCAAAACACAGGACCCGCAATTTATTAAAAATGAAGTCCTGATAGACAGGCTTAATCTGACATGGCGGAACGCATTTGATTTGCCGCTTACCATCGTCGCGGGCAGACAGGACATCATACTCGGCAGCGGCTGGCTCATCTGCGACGGTACACCGCTCGACGGCGGAAGAACGGCATTTTTTAACGCCTTAAGATTTACTTATAAATGGGACGCTTCAGATACCACAATGGATTTTGTATTGACGCAGAATTACGCCGACAGTGGAAAATGGTTCAAGCCGTTCCACGACAGGGACGATGACCTTGCCGAACAGGACGACTTTGGCGCGATTGCTTATTTATCCCAAAAAACAAGTGAAGATGCGGGCATAGATATATTCTTTATTTATAAACACGATAAAAACAAAGTGACAAGCAGCGGCTACGAGGGTGAAATTTATACGATAGGCGCGAGAAAATACGGCAGATTGAACGAGCGATGGCAGTACAGTACGGAGTTTGCGCCGCAATTCGGCCACAGGAACGGCAGGCACCTTCAGGCCCTCGCCTCAAATAGTCAGCTTATATATAATTTTAACGACGAGAAGAAAAATAAAATATATCTCGGCTACGAGTATCTTTCCGGAAATGACGATAAGCAAAAGAATTTCGACAGACTTTACGGAAGAGTGGATACATGGAGCGTGCTGTATCAGGGTAACATAGATTCCATCGACGGCAGAGCGTATGACAACTCAAATATGCACAGGCTTTATGCCGACTGGGAGACGAATCCGACGAAAAAACTAAATCTCCGATGCGGTTATGCGATTCTTTTTGCCGAGCAAAACACTTCTGAAGGTGGAACAAAGGGAATGAGCAAATGCGGCAAATTCAGAGGTCAGTTGCTGAAAACTATGCTCAAGTACAAAGTCAGTAAAAATGTTGAGCATAGAATAGAGGGCGAGTTATTTATTCCGGGAGATTTTTATAACGACAGCAAAAACGACCCGGCTGTTTTTGTCAGGTATGGACTTCATTTGACATGGTAATGAGGAAAGGGAATTAAAATGAAAAAGATATTGTCACTGATAATCGCACTGGTTTTGTTAATGTCACTTGCTGCGGTAAATGCGAAAGAAGCAAATGAACCCAATGCTGTTTCTATGCCGAGGATAGTTATCAGCGGCACAGGCGACAGTCACGACCTTCTGCTGGCCATTGCCAATGCTATGATGGCTAAAGTCGGCGGCGTACAGATAGAACTGCTGGAAAGTATCGGCTCTACCGCCGGCATAAAGGCGGTTGCTGCTGGGAAAGCCGACCTGGCAAGAGTTGCCCGGCCACTGAAAGAACACGAAAAAGAATTTGGCCTTACCCAGCAGGTGTTTGCCAATACGCCGGTAGTTTTCGCCGCAAGTCCGGACATAAACGGCATCGATAATATTACCACTGAGCAGATACTCGGAATATATTCCGGCAAAATTACCGACTGGAGTCAGCTTGGTGCCAAGCCGGGCAAAATATATCCGTTAACCAGGGAACAAGGCGATTCGGCACTGCGGATTCTTAATGAAATGCTGCCGGGATTTGCAGATATTAACAATCCAAACGCAAAAGTGATGTACCTTACTCCGGAAACTGTTGCTACTCTGCAGGAACATAAGCAAACTATCGGCTTTGTGCCGTTATCGGCGACGGTAAATGCCAATCTGAAGATACTGAATATTGATGGCATTGAGCCGTCAATTAAAAAGGTACTCAGCGGTGACTATAAATATTTGATTCCTCTTGGCGTTGTCTATAAAGACCAGCCGAAAGGACTTGCGAAAGAATTTATTGATTTCCTTTATAGCGAAGATGCGAAGAAAATTATTAAAACGATGGGTGCTGTTCCTGTAAAATAGAATATTTACAGTTGAACGGGATTTTTCGGAAAATAAAATGTTTAGATCGATAAAAACAAAAATTCTGGTTCTGCAGATTGGACTTGTCCTTTCTGTGGCTGTTAGTCTGGGAGTTGTCTCGTACCTGATAACATTCTCTTCGCTCAGGGCCAGTCAGCAGCAGAATCTCAGGTATTTAGCCGCTAATATCGGCGAAGAAATAAGCGTATTAATTGACAGCAAAGGACGATTGCTTGAGAAAATAGGCACCTCTGAAACAGTGACAAATTATGCAAAAAAACAGCAGGAAAATTTCCTGGTCGGCTATTTCGAGAAGTTTATGCCTGAATTCGACACACTTTCTTATGTGGATGACAAGGGTATGGAGGAGTTGAAGGTAATTGACGGCAGGATATCGACAGCACTTTCCAATGTAAGAAATTCCATAATTTTTCAGCGTGCAGTCAACAACCCCAATAAAACTCTAAATTCATACACCGCTTTTTGTCCCGAACTAAACGGTCCATGCATAGAATTCGGTTTCATGGAGAAAAACTTTTTTGATGAGTTTGTAGGGTTTCTTTTGGGCAAGGTCTCTGTAACTGTACTGGCTGAAAAAATTCGCGGATTCAAAGAGAAGTCAGATTTTGCTATTCTGCTTGATTCCTCCGGAACCATTCTGGCCTGTCAGGACAAGGATAAAATACTGAAGAAAGTTGTCATTGAGGGAGCAGGTTCGGAACATATAGTTTCCGGGATAAAAACTATGGGGTCAGGCTCGGGACGTGCGGTAATTTCAGGAATTGACAGCTATTTTGCCTACTCGCCTGTTCCGGGTCAACACTGGTCAGTAGTTACAATCATGCCTTATCAGCAGTTTATCGCCAAATTAAATGCCCTGCGAAATACGGTGCTGCTGGTTGGATTAACTATTCTTATCGCCGGCATTGCCTTGTCATTATTCCTTGCTTCAGATATCACACAGCCTATTGCGGAACTGGTTAAAACCACCGGCTTAATAGCCACAGGAGACTTTTCGCAAAGGGTCAATATCGATTCAACAGATGAAATCGGGACTTTGGCCCAATCTTTTAATGGAATGGCGGAAAATCTGCAAAAAACCACGACCTCTATGGTTAATCTGAATCGGGAAGTTATAGAGCGAAAAAAAGCTGAAAATGCGCAGCAAAATCTTAACGAAGAACTGAAAGAAACTGTCGAGAGTCTGACTATCGCCAACCGTGAGCTTGCTGATTTCGCTCACGTGGTCGCACATGACCTTAAATCGCCGCTGAGAGGAATCGGAAGTCTGGCAGGAATAATATTAGCGGATTACAGGGACAGGCTGGATGAGCGGGGACGCCAATATCTTGATATGCTTGTGGGAAGAACGGAACGAATGAGCGAACTTATCAGTGGAATTATGACATATTCTGAACTCGGACGTGTTGCGGCTCAGCAGCCAATCGACCTTAACGAAGTTGTCCAGGAAGCTATTGCTGAAGTTGCTCCGCCGGAAAATATTAAAATAGTACAGGAAAATGATTTTCCAACTATTATATGTGACAGAACACATATGATACAGGTGTTCCAGAACCTTTTGGGTAATTCTGTAAAATTCATGGATAAGCCCCATGGCCTTGTCCTGTTGAATTGCGTCGAAGATGATGACTTCTGGAAATTCAGTGTTGCTGACAACGGCTGCGGCATAGAAAGTAAATATTTCGAAAAGATCTTCAGAATTTTCCAGACTCTCATCAGACGCGATGAGGCGGAAAGTACAGGTATAGGTCTTTCTGTGGTTAAGAGAATTATTGAAAAATATGACGGAAAAATCTGGGTTGAGTCAAAACCAGAAAAAGGCAGTACGTTCTTTTTTACTTTACCGAAACAAAAAATGGAGGTTAAAAATGAGAAATTCCAGACCAATTCTATTAGTTGATGACGATGATGTGGATGCAATCATCACGCAAAGGGCTGTTAACGACCTTAAAATTGCCAACGAACTGGTACGCAGGGTCGACGGCGAAGACGCCCTGAAGTATTTGAAAGATGAAAGCAACCCCAGGCCGTGTGTTATTCTTCTTGACCTGAATATGCCGAGAATGAACGGCTTTGAGTTTCTGAAAGTTGCCAAGGTGGACGATATGCTGAAAAGAATCCCTGTGGTGGTTTTAACTAC
The DNA here is from genome assembly GCA_041652575.1 of Phycisphaerae bacterium. Classification (NCBI taxonomy): domain Bacteria; kingdom Pseudomonadati; phylum Planctomycetota; class Phycisphaerae; species Phycisphaerae bacterium. The sequence continues at coordinate 31,683 of JBAZHC010000019.1, forward strand.
ATCCGATGTGGACCAGAATATCCTCGACAGCTTCAATCTCGGCGTTGCAGGTTATATCGTCAAACCGGTTGACTATAAACAATTCGTCGAAGCTATGAGGACGATTAATCTGTACTGGACGCTGAGTTGTTTGCCGGAAGAAAGCTATAACTACGCTGTTTCATCGTCTCAATCAGTATAAAATGCGGTTCTCGGTATCGACTGGGCCGTAACATTTAAAAGACGTACAGGCTCTTCTTATTAGGGGAAAACCTTCGTTGGCGTATATGTATACAACTCGTTTTTAGAAAACAAGTTGTAGGCATAATGCCATTAATATATTTAACAATTTTTGGAATTTAGTGGCCTCACTGCCTTTTAATAATCATAATATATGTTAGGATTTAGAGACTGACAGGAGAAAAAGTAAAAACCTTTTATTATCGGGGCGTGTACTTAAGAGTAAAAGGTTTTGAAAGGTAAAAGGGATTATGCAATGAAAACCTTAAACAGTGATAAGCTCAAAATCATCGATGTGCAGGACCCTGTTGATCTGGCACAAAGGGCTTTTGAATTGTTTAAAGATGCCGCTCAAAGAGCGGTCTCGGAAAAGGGGGTCTTTCATCTGGCCATATCCGGCGGAAAAACTCCGCGGCAGTTTTACCAGTTACTCGGCAAAGACAGCCAGAGCATGAATCTGCCGTGGGACAAGATAGAATTGTTCTGGGTGGATGAGCGATGTGTAAAGCCTGATTCGCCAGACAGCAATTATAAACTTGCCGCCGATACTTTTTTAAATTCTGTTCCGATTCCCAAACAAAACATTTACAGAATCACCGGCGAAAAGGATGATTACAGTATCGCTGTCGAGGAATATGACCTTTTCCTGAAAAAGACTTTCAATCTCCAGCCCGGCCAGCTTCCGGTGTTTGACCTGATGATACTCGGAATGGGTCCGGACGGGCATATCGGTTCACTGCTGCCTAATTCTTATGCGCTATTTGATACAGAGGATCTTGTAACAGTTGTATACCAGATGTGTCAGGGACATAACCGTATAACGCTTACTCATCCGGTTATGTGTGCCGCTCAGCAGTTGATTGTTATGGTCAGCGGAGCGGAAAAAGCCGAGATAGTGCGCGATGTCCTGCTCGGCGGACCGGATGAAGTAAAGTATCCCGTCCATACATTATGGCCGATTCTCGATAAGGTTGTCTGGCTGATTGACCGGCAGGCGGCGAAATATCTGTAATACCATTTCTATTGAGGGATGATTAATTTCATTCCTGTCCTGATAGTATCCGCACCGCGGGGGAGCAATTCTTTATTAGCCTCGTAAATTTTGTTCCATTTACCGCTCGTACCGTAATAAGCTCTTGAAATATCGCTTAAGGTTTCTCCCGACTGGACCGTATGTACTCTTACAGACGCTGCATCGCTGACAGGCGGGGGAGTTTGTGGTTTATCCTGATTTTTATCGACCAGTTCCTGCGACCCGGTATCTTTTGGTTTAACCTGGGTCGCGGTACCTGCTGCGAAAAGATTTCTATTTTGCGACAGCAGCTCTTCTATTTGCGGTTGTTCCACCACCTGCTGATGCATGCAGAACCACACAACGGCAATCAGACACAATCCTGTGCCGATGAGCATTCCTGTCTTGACATCTTTTCTCATGGGCTATTTTTTGTCGATAACAGCCTTTGTTTTTTTGCCGAGTATAAGTATAGGAGCGGCAATAGCTATAGACGAGTAAGTTCCAATCACAACGCCGATGAGCATCGCAAAGGCGAAGCCGCGTATAGCCGGGCCTCCGAGAATATACAGTATGAGCACTGCCAAAAAGGTGGTAAACGATGTCAGTATAGTTCTCGAGAGTGTCTGGTTTATACTTTGGCTGATAAGCTCAGGCGTCAGTATTGAAAGTCTGCCTCTCCTTTCACGGATACGGTCGAATACAACGATGGTATCGTTAATTGAATAACCTATAATTGTCAGAAATGCCGCAATCATTGCCAGGTCGATTTTGAAATCGCCTATAAGCAGTTTCTGGCCGATAACTGTGCCGGCAATATATGTACATGCGACCACGGCGCCGATTGTGATACAGATATCGTGACCGATAGGAACGATAGCTGCCACGCCATAGCGAAGAGTTCCGAATCGGAACCAGACATAAATACAGATAGCGATTAGAGACAGTACCGTAGCTACGATTGCCCGTGTCTTTGCCTCGTCGCCGATTGACGGCGCAATCTGTGTAACTCGCGGCAGAGAGCTTTGCAGCGAAGCGGCTTCGGTAAGTTTTGTGGTTTCGTTGTTTACAAATTGTTTCCATTCATCTTCGTTGAATTGACGGAAGCCTGCTTCAGGCTCAACACTGTAATAAACAAACGTCGTATAAGGTTTGTCCGGCAGAGATTCCAGCGTTGGGCCTGTGAGCCGATACTGGAACCACTGAATATGCGTCAATTCCGGCTTATATCGCAAATCATTAAGCCGCTGAACTATCTGGCTTACCATCACTGGTTTCTGCACGGTAAATTCGATTTTGACGCCGCCGAGAAAATCGCTTAATTCCGGATAGGCGTCAACCGTCGCGTTATCAATCTTCGTGACCGAAGCGATATTCGGCTCCAGATTTTCGAGCATCTCCAGTTTGCCTGCAAAGGCATCCTGTACGGCGCCGGTAACTATTTCATTGACAACCGGTTCGCCCGCAACGGCATTTTCACCGAATGTTTTATTCAGAATCCGGGTAACAATCGGAGTATTTGTCTGGGTAGTGGCGATGACAAACTCCAGAGGATTATTAGAATCCTGTGTTACCGCAAGGCTCGAAAGTATGCCTCGCATTGTTTTTTGTGTTTTGGTAATCGCATCGGTTACGCTCTGAACAGTCTGATTCTGACCGGCGTTGAAAACTATCGGAACCGTGGTTTTATTTGTTTCTGTAGTTGTGATTTCATACTGCAACTGGGATGTCTTATCTCCCACGCGATAAACTTTAGCCATCGCTATGCCGGGGTTATTGAGCCTTTTGCCTTCCATGCGTATTATGTTTTCGACCTCGCTTCTTTCGAGCGGATTGTCAGACTTTAGATTAATCTGGAGACTGGTTCCGCCGGTGAATTCAATGTCGTATTTACTGTTTGCGGCTTCATCTCTGTAGAAAAACACGAATAACCCGCCGGCTACAAGGAGTAACGATGCTGTTATGAAGACAGGTCTTAATCCCATCCAGTTAACATTCGCATTTCTGATTATACGCATCATCGTCAGTTTGTCGTGGATAATTCCCATGTTAAGCAGAATGTGAAAAATAATACGGGTTACAAAAATCGCGGTAAACAGCGAAGATATAATACCGAACATAAGTGTTATCGCGAAACCCTTGATTTCTTCCGATGCAATCATATACAAAATAAGGGCCGGGATAAACGTTGTTAAGTTCGAATCGAAAATAGTCAAAAAGGCCCTGCTGAAACCGTTGGAAATTGCGGTGCGTATGCCTGCGCCTCCATCCAGTTCCTCTCTGAGCCTCTCGAAAATCAGGATGTTCGCATCGACACTCATACCGATGGTAAGCACGATACCGGCAATGCCGCCCATAGTAAAAGTCGCACGGGTAATAGCCATCATCGCCAGGATGAAAAGAATATTCAGGCCCAGCGCGATACATGCGATAATTCCGCTAATCCTGTAATAAAGAATCATGAAGCACATAACAACAGCCAATGCTATTTTGCCTGCCTGGATTCCCATATTACGGTTGTCGGCACCGAGGCTTGGTCCGATGGTTTTTTCGGATACCGGCGGTTCAATCAGTCTGGCGGGCAGTGAACCGGCGTTGAGTTTGTCAATCATATCCATCTGTTCAGTCTGGGTATAACTGCCTTCGATTATACCACTGGAGCGAATGGCGCTTCGGATGTTCGGGGCGGATATCGCAATATTATCGAGAGTTATGCATAACGGTCTTTGAAGATTGTTTCTGGTCAGGTTGTAAAACAGCGAAGCTGCGACTTCGTCAAAAGTGAAACTAATCGCTCTTTTGCCGAGTTCATCGACCGTTGTGCCGGCCTTCTGCAGCTTCCACGGCTTTTTGCCTGTGTTCTTGAGCATACACTCGTCTTTCAGATTGCTTGCGAGCACATAGTATTTCTCCGCAAATGTGCCTGTAATAATCTGATGACTGTCGCTGCTCTGCCAGGTACTGTCTTTGGGATTCTCTAATTCGAGCCATATATATTTGCTGTCAGAAGCAAGCTTGGGTCCCTTTGTTTTCAAAGCGTCTGTGTATGCAAGCAGTTCGTCTCTGTTTGTTCTGCCGTCGTTAAGTGTCGGCAGAATGCGAAATTCAAGTACGCCGCTGCCTTTGAGCATTCTTTTGACATCTTCAGGTCCGTCGATTCTGCCTCTCATCGGCCGGTATTCGCCGAATGCTTTTACCAGCGTGTCTATTCTATCCACTCTCGAAGGGAATCTGTTTTTGAATTGCTTGATAAATTCTGCGCGGGTTCTGGATTTCTCCGGCATCTCAAGTACTTCTGTCAGCGTTTCTGTGCCGAGGTTAAAGTCCTTCAGCCTTAGCTCTGCGTCCCTGTAAGCGGTATTAAGTCCGGTTTCAGGCATCGTCAGTTCGTTAACGACATCTGCCCATTGTCTGTAAAGTGCAAAATACTGTTCAATTGACAGGAGTTTTTCTTTTGTCTGTTCGGCGGTAGATTTGGCGGCAGGTTTATTGTCTGTGCCGTTGACATCGGCAACCAGACGGTCAACCGTGGCTTTTTGCTCGTTGGGGTCCATTGCGTCCCATGACGGCGCGAGCATAGCGAGCGTTTCTTTATTTACACGGGCTTTTTCAAGTTGTCCGGCTATCGTATCGAGCTGAAGTTTATAATTATCTCTTTTCTCCTGTGCCGCTTTTCTCGCATCGTAAGTCGATGCGAGGTTACTGAGAATTTCCTTTCTTTCATTGCTGTCGGCGGCGAATTCCGCGAATATCGCTGCTCTGTCATTGGGGTCCTTGACCAGCGTCCTCTTGATTATCGCAAGATTGATATTGTCTTTTTCCAGTGCGTTCAGAGCGTCATCATAGGCCTGACGTTTCCTGTACGTATCGGCACTTGCCAGCGGAACCTGAATTTCGATTCGCGTATCGCCCTGGGGACGCATGATAATATTCTGAATATTACCGGGGTCGATTCTTTTCATTAGAATCGGCACCAGCTTCTGGGAGAGACTGTCTGTCTCATTCTCACGCAGACCGGTTGTGTCGATATCGTAAGTAAGACTTGTACCGCCCGCAAGGTCGAGTCCGGGCTTTAGTGTCTCATTCGGAGGATAAATTTCCGCTGCCGCGAAGATTACAAGTATAATTACCGCTACAAGTCCAAAACGCACAACATTTCTATCCATTGCAGTTTCCTGAAAAAATATTAATTAAATTACAAATTTTTATCCGCCCAAGCGGGTTTATCTTTGTTCGATTACCTTGCCGATTGCCGAAGGAAGTATCTTTATTTTTGTATTGTTGGATTCGTCAATCTTGAGTGTAATTTCAGTATCGCTTACTTCGAGAACCGTGCCGAAAATTCCTCCGACAGTCTGGACTCTGTCATTTTTCTTCAGCGACCTGACCATCTGTTCCTGCTGTTGCCGCTGTTTCTTGGGACCTCTGAACATTAAAAAGTACATAACTCCGAAGATAAGAACGATGAATATCAGCGACTGCCACTGACTCTGTGGATTTTTTTTAGCTGTTACAACACCGGAGTTCGGGTCCGCTTGTTTAGTAGTAGCTTCGGAAATGCTTTCCTTTGAAATATCTTCTGCCTTGATTACCTGACTATTCTGGTCGGCCTGTGCCAAAACCCATCCGATTTCCATAATTATCCCTTTCTTTATTCAATATTTTCCGTGTCGGTATTTGTCCGACTGTTTCTGGCGAACGCGGGACTTTGCAGTGCCTGCGCCGCCCATTCAGCGAACGTGCCATTCTCTATATTTTCTCGTATTTTGTCCATTAAATTATGATAAAAAACGATATTATGTAACGATAGCAGGATTGGCCCGAGCATTTCCCCCACATTAAAATAGTGCCTTATCGCCGATCGGCTGAAAGTTTTGCAGCAATAGCACTGACAGGTCGAGTCAATCGGCTTTTTATCGTCTGTATAAGCTGAATTTCGCAGTCTTATAGGACCTTCGGATGTGAAGGCCAGGGCATTTCGGCCATTTCGGGTCGGCATTACACAGTCGAACATATCGATTCCAGCCTCGACCGACTGGATAATATCCGCAGGCGTTCCTACGCCCATAAGGTATCGGGGCTTGTTTTCGGGCAGCAGAGGGGTTGCGAAACGGACAGTTTTCAGCATTTCTTCCGTGCCTTCGCCTACGCTCAAACCGCCCAGTGCGTAGCCGGGGAAATCCATTTTGGCAAGTTCTTCAGCGCAGCCTTGCCTGAGATTATTGTCAGTCTGCCCCTGTACGATTCCGAAAAGTAACTGGCGGTTATTGGAATGGGAATCTTTGCAGATTTTTGCCCATTTAATCGTTCGTTCAACTGCTTTTATTTGTTCTTTCTCCGGGGCGTCGAAAGCGGGGCACTGGTCGAAGCACATTATTATATCTGCGCCGAGCCTGTTTTGAATATTTGTTGCCCCGGCCGCATCGAGCTTGATTTTCGCGCCGTCGTAAGGACTGGCAAATTCTGTGCCGTTATCATCAATGCTGTTTATTTCGCTTAACGAAAAAACCTGGAAGCCGCCGCTGTCGGTAAGTATCGGCTTGTCCCACGCCATAAAGTTATGAAGTCCGCCGAGTTTTTCAATTACATCCACGCCCGGCCGAAGCATCAGATGAAAAGTATTGGCAAGGATTATTTGCGAACCTGCCTCACTTAGCTGTTGAGGTAATAGACCTTTGACCGTTCCTCTTGTCCCGACCGGCATAAATACCGGTGTACGGATTTTTCCGTGAGCGGTTTGTAATGTACCGGTTCGTGCTGATGTTTCAGAGCTTTTTGTGTTTATATCGAAGACGTTCATTATTAGCGGACAGCTTAGTATAGGGTCTTTATTCGGTTGTCGGGATAATAGAAGCTCAGGATTTGTTCTGCGGTATTACCTTGTCTGGCCATCTCTCTTGCCCCGTACTGGCACAGTCCCACGCCGTGGCCGAACCCTTTACCTGCGACGAAAAGAAATTCTTTGTCCAGGCTCACTATCGTACAGCAGGCGCTTTGAATTTTGGTCCCGCTCGAATCGATTGCAAGTCGCAGGTCCTCGGCTCGCAAAAAACCTGTTTTGCCTGTCGAGCCGGTCAGTTTAACGCTCGTAATTCTCGTGAATTTATTCTCGTACTCGCTTTTTTTCACGGCTTCTATTTTCTCTATGGTTCCCAATTCCTTCAGGGATGGATACCTTTCGAGGATATTATCGCTTACGGTTTTTTTATCGAATTTGACGTCCGGCCAGTAGAATAGGCTCGGCCTTGTAGTTGTTCTGCAATAGGCGCAATTGACGCCTTTAAGCGATTCGAATTTATCGCCGAAAACATTTTCGCTGTCTTCGGTATGACCGCCGCAGGCGGAACTGTAATAAGCTGGAAACGGCTCGCAGTCCCCTGATTCCTGCTGACAGCATAATACCATCCCGCAGGTACTGTTGACCGCATCGTTTGTGCGTACCGTCTCGGCGTTGACGCCTTTGTAAACCTGGTTTGCCTGTGTGGTTTTGACGTCCCAGTTCCGGTTTTTGCCGAACTTCGTTTTTATATACAAACAGTAAGTTCTTGCCGCTATCGCCTGTGCCTTTAAGGCTTCCATTTCCCAGTAGCTGGGCATTTCAGACGCCACGACGCCGGCAAGATATGTTTCCATCGAAACATTATTAATGACCGTCATAGTCCTGCTGCCGGAATTTATAATCAGTTCGAGACCGCCGCGGTATTTCTGGTTGTCGTTAATCGCGAAAGGCTGGTTGTGCTTGGGCTGTATAATCAGGTGTTTGGTTTTGAAAAGCTGCTGGCCTGCCCATATTCCGTTGCTGTCTGTCGCAGGCTCAATTACGCAGGCGGTACCCTCAGCCTTGAATATCTCCATTGTATCGTAGTTTACAATCTCGTATTCATCGTCAATCTTGAACTGAATTTTTTGTGCGCTGTCGTCCAGCAGAACCCTTACGCTGGACAGGGACGGGCTTTGCGTTATGACCGGCTCGGAACCCTGCGGCTCGGCGACGCAGCCGCCGAGGAGAACGGACAATCCTGTGCAAAGAATTGCGATATTCCGGAATATTTTTATTCTTGGCTGCATAGCGGAATAATTAATCAATTTTTCTCAGGCTGATGCCCAGACTATCAAGAATCTTATTTATTTCCACAAGGCTGGTAGCGCCGAAATTCTTGACGCCGAGCAGTTCGGCCTCGGTTTTGGAGACAAGGTCGCCTATGGTTCTGATATTCAGATTCGCAAGGCAGTTTCTTGCCCTGACGGACAGCTCGAACTCGTCCATGCTCCTGCTGAGATTTTCGTTGTCGATATCGTCATCGGCTTCCTGCTGCTGCATACCTGCCACCAGTTGCATCTCGTCGGGGAATTTGCCTTCGGATGCCATACCGAGCCTTAAGCCTCTCGACTCGAGCATATGTTTTATCTCGGTAAGGCTTGTTTCGCCGAAGTTCTTATATGCCAGAAGTTCTGTTTCGGTTATTCTCAGTAAATCCCCGAGAGTATTTATATCCATTTTCTTAAGACAGTTTCTGCTTCTTACCGAAAGCTCGAAATCGGAGATAGGAGTTTCGAGTATCTTGGTCTGTTGGTCCTTGTTTTTCTCGATTTCTTCATCGTAGAGCATTGTTTCGGAACTGTTAATGTCCTTTTTGAAGAGGAGGGCGCGAGGGTTATTCGGATGGTATTTAAGCACCTGCTCAACGCACTTTATCGCCTTGTCGTATTGATCGGCATCTTCGTGAAGAACCGCCAGGTTAAGCAGGGCGCTTACATAAGGCGTACCGTTGTTTACGAGCTGTTTGTAATAATCCATCGCCGCTTCGTCATTGCCTCTCAGATCCAGCAGAAATGCCAGATGGAACAGTGCCTTTGAATAAAGCGGGTCAATCTCTACCGCCGTCTTATAGTTTTCAATCGCCTTATCGTAGTCTCCTTCTCTCTGCAGATGCCTGCCGAGAGTGTAATGATAAAGAGCGCTTGCCTTCTGATAATTTTCACAGGCCTTGAGAGCCTTTGCCGCGTTTTCAAAATCGCCTTTGACGCGATAAACCGCAGCCTTAGCGCAGTTGACTGCCAGCGCGTCTACTCCGGCCTTTGCGGCTTTGTCGAGCGACTCGATTGCCTTGTCGTATTGTCCTGTCTTTCGCAGGCAGAAAGCGAGTTCGAGGAATTTTTCCTTGCTGTCGTCGGCCTTTTCGAATATTTCGATTGCCTCCCGGCATTTGCCGACCATGGCAAGAGCCGCGCCAAGTGCCAGGTAATTTTTCCTGCCGGGCTTGGACAATTCCTCTTCTGTTTTTTCTGCGAATGCAATTTTGTTTCGCTCGCTCGAATTTACAAACTCTGATACCGAGATAATATCGTTGATGGTAATGGTTTCCGCGACAAATAAATCGATTTTCGGCTGACTTACTACTGACATTGTCTTTTGCTCCTAATATAACTGTTTAATTATTCTAAATTTAGGGTTTTGTTTTTTAACTCGACGCGTAAAGGAGCATTATAGCGCAAAACAAAAGATTTGCAATAGCATTTCAGGGGGTCACTTTTGCGGGCTTTAGTGCCGAAATTTAATGCCAAACCGCCGAAAATCTGCTATTCTGTGTTTGTTTCAAGGGATTGTTTATGGATAGGTTAAAACAGCTTTGTCTTCTTACCGGTATAATAATGCTGATGTCTTTGGCGGCGTTCAGTATTATCGGTGCGGTAATGGGTGCTGACTGGTCGAGATCGTTTTTTACTTCACCGGCGGGCGGTTCGCTTTGGATTACTGTCGGATTGTTGATTGTCGCCGGCCTGTTTCAATTCGGGATAATTTACAAGGCGAAATGGCCGCTCATTGTTTATCTCGGCGTTTTGCTTGTTCTCGCCGGTTCTTTCGGCAGGTGCAATTGTACTGTTTTTATCGGTTTCGTTTTGGGCTGCATCGGTCTTTTCGGCCTCTTTCGGATTAAACCGTCCGTTATGGATATTGTAATAGCCGTTCTGTTATTTCTTGCGATAGTGTTTATTTTTTATTTTCGCATAGTGCCGCGGCATTCGCAGCTTAAAAGTATTTTTTTTGTGCCTCATGTTTTCGCTTATCTGCTTTCGTATGTTTTTATGGCCAGGGCGGCTTTTTTTGCCGTCAGTCAATTGTTCGGCAAAACGCCCCAAAGCGAAACTTCCGCATACAGGTTTGTTTGTATGGGTTTTCCTCTTATGACTGCCGGCCTTGTTCTCGGCAGCGTATGGGCGGCCTCTGCATGGGGTGATTGGTGGAGCTGGGACCCAAAGGAAATGTTTTCCCTTGCCGTTTGGCTGGTCTTCGCCGCGTTTCTGCATTTCAGATATTTATACCGGCAAAGATTTTTGCGTTTGAACAGTATTTGGATTATAATAGGTTTCATATTGATTATACTTTGTTTTTTGTGGGTAAATTTCTCGAAAATTTTCGCGGGCCTTCATAGTTATACCAGTTAAGCCTGCCCGCCGCGGATGGAGCCGGGATTTGTTATGAATATCGTTTTTCAGGGTGTTGATTTTAGAAATTGTCCTGCCGATGCTGCCGGAAAGCTTGCTCTCGACCTGCAGCGGCAGAAAAATTTCCTGCATTCCTGCCGGCGATTCCCTGAAATAAGCGATGCCATCGTATTGAACACCTGCAACAGGCTTGAGTTTTATTTTTACGCGAAAAAGCAGTTCGACATCTCCGCGTTTGTCGATGATTTTATTTCACATGATTTATGGAATGAGCACAAACAGACTTTATACGGCCTTGACGCTGCCGGGCATCTTTTCAATGTCGCCGCCGGCCTCGAATCGCAGATTATCGGCGAAAATGAAATTTTTTCGCAATTAAAATCCGCCTACAGCTTCGCCCTGCGCTGCGACAGCGTAAAATTTATGTTCCATCGTCTCCTCCACAGTTCGTTTCGCGTCGCGAAAGCCGTAAGGACTCATACCGATATAAATACCGGTGCGCTGTCTGTCGCACAGGCCTCCGTCGAACTTGCAGCCGGTAATTTTTCCGCCTGTGGTGAGTTTGTCGAATCCATCGGCAAAATGAAAGTCCTTGTAATCGGCTCCGGCTCGAACGCCGAACTTATTGTAAAACATCTAATCAGAAAAAATGTTGCCGATATTACTGTCGCCGCCAGGAACAAGGAAGCAGGGGTGCGATTAATTGAAAAAACATCGGCAGGTAAATTTTTACAGTTAAATGAATTGAAAAGCTGTCTTCCGGATATTGATATTGTTTTTACCGCTGCCGCCTCTCAAAAGCCTTTAATAACGGCAGAAACGCTCGATAAAAACCGGGCTAAGCCCCTGATTGTAATAGATTTGTCTGTGCCGCCAAATGCCGAGCCTGAAGTTGTGGAAATAGATAATATAAAACTTTTCAATATTGATAGTCTAAACGAAATTATCGATAGTAATAACCGCAAACGCCGAACCGAGATTCCCAAAGCAAAGGCGATAATAGATGAGCATCTGCAATTATTTTCCCGCTGGCTCGAAGATTCGAAAGTGGCGGTTCGATGAATATGATACGAATAGCAACTCGTTCGAGCTGTTTGGCTCTTATCCAGGCGCAGATTGTCGTCGAGGCAATCTCGAAACATAAGCCCGGCATTGATTTTGAAATTGTCGAGATAAAAAGTCAGGGCGACATCGACAAAAAAAGTCCTCTCTGGAAATTATCCGAAACAGGTTTCTTTACTGCTGCCGTCGAAAACGCTCTTTGCGAAAACAAAGCCGATATCGCCGTTCACAGTTACAAGGATTTGCCGATATCGGAAACCTCCGGCCTTGTTACCGCCGCCGTTCTGGACAGAAGATTTTGTCAGGATTGTTTAATCGGCAAAGGGAAAATTAAATCGCTGAATGATTTGCCCAAAGGCGCAAAGATTGGAACTTCAAGCCTCCGCCGTAAGGCTCAGCTTTTACATAAAAGACCAGATTTGATTTGTGAGCCGATAAGGGGCAACGTGCATACGAGAATAAATCAGGTCGAAAAGGGCCAATTTGACGGCACCGTCCTTGCTTATGCCGGAATCGAAAGACTTGGATTAACTGAAAAGATTTCTCTTTGCTTCGACCCCATAGATTTTATTCCAGCGCCTGCTCAGGGTGCCTTAGCCGTTCAGGCAAAAGCCGGCGACAATGAAATTTTAAAATTACTTGCTGAAATTGATGATAAGATTTCCCGAATCACTTCTGATGCCGAGCGCCTCGTTTGGCATCATTTAAAAGCGGGCTGTCACGCCCCGGCAGGCGTATTCGCGCAGATTACAGGCGACAATATGACAATTTACGCCTTTGTCGCCGACGAAAACGGCCGCAAATTTATCAATCGCAAAAAGCAGGGCCACGTTAAATCCGCAAAAAAAATCGCGCAGGATTTGGCATCTGAACTTTTAAACTCAGGCGCGGGAGAGTTATTGAAGAATGGCTAATGGAAAAGTTTATATTGTTGGCGCCGGCCCCGGCGGCAGCGGCCTTATCAGCGTTCGCGGCAGCGAGCTTCTCCGCCGAGCCGACTGCGTTCTTTATGACAGACTCATCGGCGAAGAATTGCTGAATCTTGTTCCGAAAAAAGCCGAAACGATTTACGTCGGCAAAGAGCATAAAAATTCCATCAAACAGAAAGACATAAACAAACTGATTATCGAAAAGGCCCGCGTTTATAAAACAATCGTAAGGCTCAAAGGCGGCGATGCCCTAATTTTCGGCAGGGCGACAGAGGAATTAAAATGCCTTGCCGATAACAAAATTGATTTTGAAATTATCCCCGGCATTACCGCCGCTTCTGCCGCCGCCGCTTGCGCAGGCGTAGTTCTTACGGACAGAAACACCGCCTCATCGGTAACTTTTATAACGGGTCATACCGCCGATGGCAGGGAAGTTAATATCGATTTTAAAAGCCTTGTAAAACTCAAAGGCACAATTGTTTTTTATATGGCCGTTGGAAATTTAAATCGCATCTGCAAAGGATTGATTAAGGCGGGCCTTGCGGCCAATACCAATACTGTTGTCGTGGCAAACGCCTCGCTGGCAAATCAGAGAATCGTTAAAGGCACCGTTTCCGATATCGCCGAAAAATGTGCGGAGAATAGAATCGAACCGCCTGCGATTGTAATAATTGGCAAAAATTGTTTCCCCTGGCTGGCCGATAAACCGTTATTCGGGAAAAAAGTTTTAATGACCCGTGATTCTGCCGGCAACGCCGACTTTGCCTGCAAACTTACCGCACGCGGCGCAACCGCCGTAAGCCGGCCGACCTTTGAAATTCAGGACTTCACCGGCAAAAAGGATTTTAAACGGGTTGTTGAAAAGATAAAAAATTTCGACTGGGTCTTTTTTACAAGCCCGACAGGCGTAAAATTATTTTTCAATGCGTTGGAAAGATTGAATAAAGACGCCGGCGTTTTTGCCTCCGCTAAAATCGCATGCATCGGCTCGGAAACCGCCGGCGCACTTGAAGATTTTGGCATAAAAGCTGATTTTGTACCGAAAAAGTTTACCTCGAACGACCTGGCGAAGGAATTTATAAAAAAATATAAACCGAGCGGTGAGAAAATACTCCTCTTGCGTTCGGCTCTTGCTGGAAAACTGGAAATAACCGGTGCGAAAACTGAAAATGTCGCGATTTATACCGCCAAAAAATTAAAAAATAATAATTTGGAGCCTGCTGACTGGATAACCTTTGCGTGCGGTTTTGCCGTCGAGTGTTTCTTTAAGGATTTCGACCCGAAAGATATACGAAAAACAAAAATCGCCTCCATCGGCCCGGTTACTTCCGATACTCTGAAAAAACACGGCATAAAACCGACTGTCCAGGCAAAACAACATACAATCGACGGTCTGATTGAGGCAATGGAGAAAGTGACAGAGCCGCGACAACTTGTTTAGCCGCCGCCACTTGGGGCGGCGAGTTTAACCCGCCAATACTTTGGCGGGTTTGTTGAAAGTTTTTAAGTTATGATAAATATTTCAAGATTATATCTCGGCATTGAAAGCTCTTCGGATAATATCCGTTACCATTCCAATGGCAACGGCCCTGTTGTTGTTTATAACTGTACTAATAAATGCAGTCAGAACTGTTTGCACTGTTACAGTAAAACCGGATTGGCCGCCAGAGAGCTTGATACGCAGCAGGCAAAGGAACTTTTGAATCAGCTTGCCGAAATTAAATGTCCCGTTGTCCTCTTCAGCGGTGGTGAGCCTCTTGAAAGAGCCGATATATTTGAGCTTCTCGATTTCTCGCACAAACTCGGCCTGCGCACCGTTCTTTCGACGAACGGAAATTTAATAGATTCTAAAGTAGCAGGGGAACTCTTTGACCTCGGCGTAAATTATGTCGGCATTTCAATCGATGGCACAGAAAAAACTCACGACAGTTTCCGCGGCGTCCCCGGCAGTTTTGCAAAAGCCCTGAACGCCGTAAAATTTTGCGAAGCGGTAAATTTGAAAGTCGGCCTGCGTTTTACGATTACAAATCGCAATTTTAATCAGATAGCCGATATATTTTCCCTTGCCCAAAAGCTGAATATTAGAAGAATCTGTTTTTATCATTTAATTTCCGCCGGCCGGGCCGTAAAAAACAATCTCAAATGCACCGCAGAGCAGACAAGACAGGCTTTGGATGATATTCTCGATTGTGCGAAAAAATTTGCCGCAAAAGGCGTAACTGAAGCGCTGACTGTCGGCAATCACGCTGACGGGGCTTTCGTTTTAAATCGCTTAAAGCAGGAAAATTCGCCTTTTTATGAAAAAAGTCTGGAACTGCTCCAAAAATTCGGCGGCAACAAAATCGGCACGAAGATTTTCGCTGTCGATGCATCCGGCAATGTCCATCCCGACCAGTTCTGGCAAAATTTCTCATTGGGAAATATTACAGAAATAAAACTTGCGGAAATTTTCAAAAAATCCTTGAATATATTCAGTGACAAAACAAAATTTGCTCCGGACAGATGCAAAAATTGTCGCTGGCTCAAAATTTGCGGTACTAATATGCGGTTTTTCTCTCTATGTCATTCCCGCGAAGGCGGGAATCCAAAAGTAGACTTGTCCGCCGAAGCTTTAGCGAAGGTGGAATGGATTTTAGAGCCGGATTGTTACTTAAGCGACGAAGAAGTAGAAGGAAAACAAAATGAATTTGCCAGTCAGAATGCGAAGGCTTAGAAACAGCGATTCGATGCGCAGACTTATCAGGGGCGTTAGTCTCTCTGCGGATAATTTTATTTATCCGTTGTTTGTCTGCCCCGGCAATGGAATTAAAAAGCCGATTGAATCGATGACCGATTGTTTCCGTTTTTCGCCGGATAAAATTGCCGACCAGGCAAAAGAAGTTTTCGCACTTGGAATACCTGCTGTTCTGCTCTTCGGCCTGCCTGAAAAAAAGGATTCGAGAGGCTCCGAGGCCTTCAGCGATAACGGAACTGTTCAGCAGGCGATAAGAAATATCAAAAAAGCCGTACCGGATTTGCTTGTTATCACAGATGTATGCCTTTGTGTCTATACCGACACCGGCCATTGCGGCATAATGAAGGATAACAAAATTGATAATGACGCAAGCTGTGAATTGCTTGCCAAAGTTGCAATTTCTCACGCAAAAGCCGGCGCAGATATGGTCGCCCCTTCCGATATGATGGACGGCAGGGTAGGCATAATCAGAAAAACCCTCGATGAAAATGGTTTTACGGATACCGCGATAATGTCTTATTCAGCTAAATACGCCTCTGCATTTTACGGCCCGTTTCGCGATGCCGCCGATTCCGCTCCCGCCTTTGGCGATAGAAAAACTTATCAGATGGACCCCGCCGCATCGGCGAAACAGGCGATGCGTGAAATCGAACTGGACATCGCCGAAGGCGCAGATATCGTTATGGTCAAACCCGCCTTGCCGTATCTCGATATAATTTATCAGGCCAAACAGCGTTTCGATGTCCCCGTTGCCGCCTATCAGGTCAGCGGCGAGTATATGATGATAAACTCCGCAGCGGCCCGCGGTGTTTGCGACAGAAAATCCGCTGCTATGGAATCGCTCCTCGCAATCAAACGTGCCGGCGCCGACATTATTATAACTTACTTCGCAAAAGAAATGACCAAATGGATTTAAAATTTTTAAAAATAATTTTCTCTGTGTCCTCTGTGTTCTCTGCCTACCCGTCCGTAGTCCCTTATGGACGAAGGCGGGTGGCTAAAAAAATATGAACTCTGTGGCAAATATCAAAAAACCAAGAATTGTCGCTTTCGAAGTTACTCGCAGATGTAAAATGAACTGCGTCCACTGCCGCGCCTCTGCCAGGGCTGATTTCCCGGATGACCTTACAACTGCCCAATGCAAAAAAATCATAAAAGCAATCGCCGATTACAATCGCTGCGTCCTGATTTTCACCGGCGGAGAACCTTTCGAACGAGACGATATATTTGAATTAATTGAGTACGCAAATTCCTGCCGATTAGCTGTTTCGCTTGCGACCTGCGGCTATGATTTCGATAAGGAAAGAGCCGAAAGACTGAAAAAGGCAGGCGTTCTTACACTTTCCTTTTCGCTCGATTCTGACAACGCAAAAGAACACGACAATTTCAGGCAAACTTCCGGTGCGTATGCAACCACACTGGCGGCAATCGACATCGCAAAAACCGCTGGCCTGAAATTTCAGATTAATACGACCGTTACGAAACTTAACGCCGACAAATTACCTGCCATCGCCAGACTTTCTGAAAGTTTGGGTGCGTATTGTTTCAATCCCTTTATGCTCGTCCCCGCGGGCCGAGGCAGCGAACTTGCCGATATCTCATTATCTCCGAAAGAGTATGAAAAAGTTCTGCATACCGTTGCCGATTTGAAAGCGGTCAGTCAAATTGATGTTCGTTTTACCTGTGCACCTCGTTTCGCCGTTGTCTCCGGTCGTTTAGCCCCCGCCGCTCGAGGCGGGGTTAAAGTGGGCGGCTGCCTCGCCGCATCTGATTTTGCGTTTATAAGTCACGCCGGCGATGTGCAGACCTGCGGCTTTTTAAAAATTTCCGCAGGAAATATTTTACAAACCGGAGATTTCGCTTCCATCTGGGAAAATTCCGATTTTTTAAATTCGATTCGACAAATGAAATTCGGAGGCAAAGGAGGAAGCGAAGGCGGGTGCGCCAGTTGCAATTTCGTACAAATCTGCGGCGGATGCCGGGCAAGGGCCTATGCCCACTGTGGCGATTATCTCGCCTCCGACCCTTTATGTTGTTTAGCCCCCGCCGCTCGAGGCGGGGCCGGTCATTGCGAGCGGCTCGTCCTTCGTAGCTTTAGCGAAGGACGAAGCGAAGCAATCTCAAGTACCCTTATTGCCGCCCATATCGAAGATGATAAAATTGCTGCCGCGACTGATGCAGTAAATGCTTTACCGGGTGTTTCGCATAATTATTTGAGAAGACATCATTATAACTTGTGGTTTACATTAAAATTGCCCATTTGTCATTTCGACCGGAGTCCCGATTCATCTGGACGTAGTGGAGAAATCTTTTCTATCGAAGAAGTTATCAAAGAACTTTCTGCAAAATTTAAAACTGAATTTCTTTCTTTCCCGTCAACTGTTCGTTATAAACTCGATTCGAACGCGATAAAGAAGCACAACCCGCCTGAAACTTTTAACGCGTTATTATGTTTCCGGGCCGGCGGGGCGGCGGCGGAATATTTGTGCCAGTTGCCGCAGGTAAGTCATTGTTACGAACGGCAGACTCTGACCAATTGGCCATATAATATTTACGCGATGATTCACGAAAAAAGTGTTGAACGAATCGAGCAAATTGTTACGCAGGTCGTCAGCGAATTTAAAATTTCAAAATTTCAAATCCTGCCAACCATTCGGTCGTTGAAAAATTAGATACTAAATCTTATATCTCCGCGAAATCCGTGCAATCCGCGGTTATTTTTTCTTATAAGCTTCCGCCGGGTCGTAGACTTTTTCAGCGATAAATTCCAGTTCCGATGTGCCTTTTTTCAATGCCCTGTAAAAACAGCTTTGAAATCCCACATGGCACTGGCCCTGGTCAACTTCGACTTTCAGGATCAAACAATCCTGGTCGCAGTCGGCAAGGATTTGTTTCACTTTCTGAACGTGTCCGCTTTCCTCGCCTTTTTTCCAGAGCTTCTTTCGGCTCCTGCTGAAAAACACTGCGTTGCCGGTCTGTATCGTCAAATCCAGTGCCTCTTTATTCATATATGCTACCATCAGGATTTGTCCTGTTTTCGAGTCTTGTGAGATAGCCGTAATAAGTCCGTTAGAGTCGAATTTCGGCTCAAAATTAGTTCCAAGTTCAATTTCTTTACTTGCTGACAATTTTTTTTACTCCTTTTAAAGTACAAATTTATCTGCTTGCTGAACAACGTTTTACACGTTATTATGTCCGAACTCAAGTGTTTTTTAAGGATTAAATGAGTAAAAAGACCAAACACATTTCGCACCTTATAAGGATAGTGGTAGCCGTCGCCGCATTATACTTCGCCTTCAGGGGCGAAAGCATAAAGGATATCGTCGGCAATTTCAGCAAATTGAGTATCTTCGTCATCTTCGCATCGATTGCCCTTAACATCGCCGGCCAGCTCGTTTTCGTATTCCGCTGGCTCGTCCTCCTCCGCGCCCAGGGCATCACAATAAAATACTGGTCCGCGTTAAAACTCCACTTTCTCGGCCTCTTCTATAACAATTGTCTGCCCGGCGCCGTAGGCGGAGATGCGCTGCGGGCGTGGTATGTTACTATGCACACCGATAAAAAAATCGAGGCCGCGCTGAGCGTTCTCGTTGACCGTGCAATCGGAATGGCCTGCACCATAGCAATGATATTCCTCGCATATTGGCTCATACCCGCCGGCGACAGCGGAACACACCTGCAATTCGGCACGCAATTCAACCTCGTATCCCTTATAGTCAAACTCACCCTCGGCGTTTTAATTCTCGTTGTACTCGCCGCGATAATCCTTTTCATTATGTTCAAAACCAGAAAATTCCGGCCGATACTCTTCAAATATATGTTCATCTTTATGCTGAAATATAAAATGTGGATAAGCAGAGTTGTTACCGCCGTGAAACTATACTGCAGCAAACCGTTTACCCTGCTTCTCGCGGTAATCCTCAGCTTCACCTGCCAGGCTCTTCCCGTCTATGGCTTATATTTAGTCGGCAGAAACCTCGGCATCGAGGCCCATATCAAATACTACTACATCTTTTTCCCGCTTTCGTGGATTATCGGCATTATCCCGATAAGCGTCGGCGGCGCGGGCGTTATGGAACTCGGCCTAAAGGGCCTTTTCGGCCAGGTCGCACAGGTTACTACCGAGCAGGGGCTCGGCCTTGCTCTGGCCCAGAGAATTATTTGGCTTTTGACTTCAATCCCCGGCGTTATTATCCACATCACCGGCAAGCATCTTCCTAATGCAGACGGCAAAGTTCCGAAGGAAGAATAAAAATCCGAAGTTCTAAGCACTAAATCCTAAACAAATCCGAATTACCGAAACTTAAATGTTCAAAACAGTTTTAGGCATTTGAAAATTATATTTTTGAATTTGTTTCGAATTTCGATATTCGTATTTCGTATTTTGTTCCTTATATCTCTGTGTCCTCTGTGTTCTCTGCCTGCCCGTCCGTAGTCCCTTATGGACGAAGGCGGGTGGCTAAAATCTCTGTGGCTAACCAAAATTTAGTCTCGCAAATTCTCCTCGAAGCGAAGCGGAGACCCCCACGCTTAGTTTTCTCGTTTCGAGGAAACTGTGGGGGGCAGATCATCCAGACGCATCGGGATGGTTCAACTTAGCAAATTCTCCATACAGTTCTTTTGCCGCCTCGTCATAAGCCTTTGCCGCTTCTATTTCATCGTCGAACATACCGAGGTGTATTTTTTTATATTTGTAATAGATAATCGCTCGCCATTTATTGGTTCTTTTATCTATGGACACTCCTTTATATTGTGAGCTTAGCGTACTTAGGCTTTTTCTTTTGTTATAGTTATTTTCTGCTATTGTTACTATTCGCAGATTATCTCTTTTGTTATTTAGTCCGTCTCCGTCCTTATGGTCGACGCAGTATCCTCTCCCCGGCCGCATAATTTCCCGGTGCATACTCACATTTACGCCGGCACCGTTTTTTCTGTGTGCGTAGAAACGGTTTATGCATCTTTTGGCGTACCATTTATATTCCTTTAATTTTTCATAATCTTGGCTGTCGACTATTGCGTATTTATTTTGGGTAAGTTTGATTTTCCTGAAGGGCTGTCCGTATCGCCATTTGCGATAACGCAGCAGAAAATATACAGCGATACTTTCGATGAATGTTGGATAGTGGAAATTAAAATTGATATTTATTTTGGACATAATGATTTCTCTTTTGAAATTATTAAGATTGAATTTATGGATGGTTACGAAAAATGTTCTTTTTGTACCTAACTATACCGGTATTTTACCATATTTTTAATAAAAGTCAAGAATAAACCTCATTTTTTTGATAAAAATGTACATTCCCCTGATTAACCTCAAAACTGGAGTTTACCCCGTGAGATGTCCGCCCGCAGGCGAGACTTATCTCATCGGGGCAAGTTTTTTCTTGCGCATTTGTTGCTATGTGGACAAGATTAGCCGGAATTGCGCACAGATTTCCATGGTGGTTAATTTGCCTATTTTAACATGCTTCGGCATATCTATAGAAATTTTAGCAATATTAATTTTTCTATAAACAAAGAGATAATTTGATACGTATTATCTCTGTAAAGTCGGAGAAAGAGAATGAGAGAGCGGAGTAAAGACATCTCTGTCAATGGTTGCCTAATAGACGATAATTATATAACGTGGATTTTTTCAACAATTTAAGTGTCAAACAAAAGGAGAATAAAATGAAAGAGGAATTAATGTTTGCACAGTTTGGTAGACTTTTCGAACTAACCGCACGGATGGCCAGCTTAACTAAACTGCCGTGTATTCATATCGTACCTGCGGAACTAGTAGGACGGGACGTGTGGGAGGCAACGGAAAAAGATGGTGTAAATGAGTTTAATGCCATGTTGGGTGCGGCAGCCTCTAGCATAATAAGTCGCGAATTACAAACAATGTTTACACTAAAATCAGCAAGAGAGGGATTGTTTCCTAATAGACATGAGCCGCTTAGAATAGGTGTTGCTGGAGGCCAGGCAACATATTTTACAATTGACGGTATGCCTGTATTGGATGCTGGTTCATTTAAAATTAAGATAGCCCCTTTAGTCATAGGCTCAGTTCCACAACATAGATATTCTGCTGGAGCAAATGCGGAAATGATGGCTTCTAAAATAACATACCAGGCCACAGATCCTGGAATGCCAACAATCAAACGATTCGCATCAGTTGATGGAATAGAAGAATGGTCAGAAGAAGGAATGTCTTCCTATAATGTTAAAATTAGACAAGATATTTTGAAGGAGCGAACCGGATTGGGATTGGAGTTAACAGGCTTTTTTGATTTGGATTATGTACTAGTTGGTATTGGCCAGCACAGTAATGAAAAACATCTGGTGACAAATCTTTCCGAGCATATTAAAACATTGTATAATGGTAAGGCTCCGGATGACTTGATGGGAGATGTTTGCTCCCGTTTATTTAATTCAAAGGGCAATGAAATAGACTATGATAGGCAGGACAGATTTGTAACAATATCATTTAGGGCATTAGAGCTTCTTGTTCAGAGAAAAACTCCTGTGATTGCTGTTGCCGGTGGGCTGAGCAAGGTAAAAGCAATAAATACTATAGCAGTAGTAAGAAATAGCCCTCATTCTATTATAAATGGCTTGATTACAGATGAACTTACTGCGATGCAATTGCTGAATATAAATAGCAGGGGGCATGGATACTGTTAAAAACTTTTTTGAATGATTGTTTAAGGCAAACGGCGACGCAGCCGCCCAAGGCGGTAGTTTCACACATATATTTAATCCCCACCATCAGAATCTCCTGAAAAAACTCCCCATGAAAAAATATCTAAATATTTAAATATCTAATACGCATTCCAATAAATTTTCGCGCGCCAGAAAATAAGACTTGCGCTATCGTATAACTTATGGCATAGTTGTCCTAAAAAGGAAATTTGCCATGAATGTACAGCCGCATACACCAACAGACATCGC
>JBAZHC010000020.1 GCA_041652575.1 Phycisphaerae bacterium
AGATGACTTGGTTGAAAACCATAAAAGCGGTTCGATAAACGATTTAAAAATAATAGAAAAATATATTTGACTGGAAGCACGCTTTCAGAGATGACAATTCGCTTACAGAAGTTTCTCTGCTATCTGAACCGCGTTTAAAGCTGCGCCTTTGCGAATCTGGTCGCCGGAGACCCAAAGATTAATTCCCTTGTTGTCCGGCAAAGATTCATCCTGACGGATTCGGCCGACATAAACATCGTCATTATCGGCAGCGTCAAGCGGCATCGGGAAACGATTGTTTTTGGCATCATCGATTATCGAAACGCCGGGGGCGTGTTCGAGAAGCTGACGAACTTCATCGGGAGTAATCGAATCCTTGAATTCAAGATTGATGCTTTCGCAATGGCAGCGAGGAACACCAATCCTGATACAGGTGCAGGTAATCGCGATTTCAGGACAATGGAAAATCTTCCTTGTCTCTTTTACCATTTTCATCTCTTCTTCGTTATAGCCGTTGGCCCCGATAGCCGAATCGTGACTGAAAATGTTAAAGGCAATCTGATATTTAAATTTGTTCATCGTCGGTTTTTTGCCTTCGAGAATTTCTTTCGTCTGATTGAAAAGCTCGGTCATACCGGCCTGGCCCGCCCCGCTGACGGCCTGATAAGTACTGACAACCATCCTTTTAATAGGATTGGCTTTGTGCAGCGGCCATATCGGAACGTTGGCGATAATCGTCGAACAGTTCGGATTGGCGATAATGCCATTGTGTTTTTTTATGTCTTCAGGATTGACTTCAGGAATTACCAGCGGAATTTCAGGGTCCATTCTGAAAGCACTCGAATTATCGACAACTACAGCGCCGGTTTTTACGGCGGCGGCGGCAAACTGCCTGCTGCGCGAAGCGCCTGCGCTGAAAAGGGCAATTTCTACGCCTTTGAAACTATTTTCAGTCAATTCCTCGACCGGATAATCCTTACCTTTGAATTTTTGTGTTTTACCGACAGAACGCGACGAAGCGAGCATCTTTATGGATTTAACGGGAAAATCACGCTGTTCGAGAATTTTGATAAATTCCTGCCCTACGGCACCGGTAACGCCTGCGATAGCTACATTTTTTGCCACTTTGCTTAACTCCTTAAATCGTTTAAAAGCCGGAACATACTAATAATTTCAGCGGATAAAGTCAAGGAAAGACCTCTAAAAGCGGGGGAAAACCCATTTTTTTGTTGTCTTTTCCCGAAAATGTCTATAGAATACAGAGCTTATGGTTAAACAGACCAGAAAATTTGAATCAGTATCAGCAGCAATTAATCTGTGGCAATCCCTCTGCGGACTCGCTCTTATTTTGCGCCAGTAGGCGCAATAAAGATCCCCTCCTATCTCCCATATTGTTTTTTGTTTATTGTAGAAATTTGAAGCATTTTATTGCATAATTTCTGTTCCAGAATAATTAAAGGAGACAAGTTATGTCTGCTGAAGAAAAAGTGATAGTTTTCGATACGACGCTGCGAGACGGCGAACAGGCTGCCGGTACAAGGTTAGGCGTTCGGGAAAAACTCGAACTGGCGACGCAACTGGCGAGACTTGGCGTCGATGTTATCGAAGCGGGCTTTCCAATTTCCTCGCCGCAGGATTTCGAGGCTGTGCAGTTAATCGCCCAGCACGTAACCGGTCCGACTATCTGCGGACTTTCAAGAGCAGTCGATAAAGATATTGATTCGGCAGGTGCCGCTCTGAAAAAAGCCAAGAAAGCGAGAATACATACCGGCCTTGGAATCAGCGATATTCATATCGCAAGCAAGTTCAAGGATGACAAATACGGCAAAACGCTCGAAGAGAAAAAAGCAAAAGCTCTCGATATGGGTGTCAAGGCCGTTAAACGCGCCAAACAATATACAGACGATGTCGAATTCTACTGTGAAGACTCCGGCAGAGCGGACAAAGAATATCTGTATAAAGTCGTCGAAGCGGTTATCGCCGCCGGCGCTACTACGGTAAATATTCCCGATACTACCGGCTACGCGATACCGCAGCAGTTCGGAGAGTTAATTGCCAATATTATTAAAAAAGTGCCGAACGCAAAAAAGGCTGTGATAAGCGTACATTGTCACGATGACCTCGGAATGTCGGTGGCAAATACACTGGCCGGCGTAGCCAACGGCGCAAGGCAGATCGAGTGCACTATCAACGGCGTCGGAGAACGGGCCGGAAACGCTTCGCTCGAAGAATCTGTAATGGCGATAAGAACCCGAAAGGATTTCTTCGGGCTCGATACGAAAATAAACGCGAAAGAGCTTTACAAGACAAGCAGAATGGCTTCTGAGATGCTCGGAATATTTGTTCCGCCGAATAAGGCTATTATCGGCGCAAACGCGTTCGCTCACAGCAGCGGAATACACGTTGACGGTTTCCTGAAAAATCCGCTGACTTATGAGATTATACGACCGGAAGATGTCGGCTCGCCGAAAAGCGCCGTCGTACTTACCGCAAGAACGGGAAGGCACGGACTTAAGCATCGACTCGCCGAACTCGGATACAAAGTATCGGAAGCGGAACTTGAGCCGCTGTACCAGAGATTCCTCGATGTGGCGGACAAGAAGACAGAAGTCTTCGATGAAGATATAGCCGCTCTTGTCGGCGACGAAAGAAGAGCTATCGAGCAGGTTTTCGAACTTCAGTATCTTCATGTCGCCTGCGGAACAGGAACTCTGCCGACGGCGAGCGTAAAAGTTAAAACTAAAGGAAAAGATGCACCTGTAATCGCGGCGGCCTGCGGAGACGGGCCGGTTGACGCCGCTTATGAAGCGATAAGAATCGCTACGGGACAGTCGCCGAAACTCGACCTCTACTCGATAAAGGCTGTTACCGGCGGAAAAGAGGCGCTGGGCGAAGCGACCGTAAAGGTTATCGATAAGAAAGGCGTAAGATTTGCCGGCAGAGGTGTCTCGACGGATATAATAGAGGCATCGGCAAAAGCGTATGTCGATGCGATAAACAGAATGATGGCACAGGGTACAGGGGACAGGGTGTAGGGTACAGAAAGAGTGTGCATGGATAGATGAGAAATGTTTATTAAGGATTATGATATGGAAACAAAAAAGTTAAAAAGCTATAAAGAACTTATAGTCTGGCAAAAGGCATATAAACTTGTTTTGGAAATTTATAAATTCACCTGTAATTTCCCCAAAACTGAAACCTATGGTTTAGTTCAGCAAATCAGAAGGGCTGCAGTATCAATCCCTTCTAATATCGCAGAAGGATATGGCAGAAAAAGCAAAACTGATTATCATAGGTTTTTATCGATAGCCTATGGTTCTCTTTTGGAACTTGAAACTCAATATATGCTTTCTATTGATTTGGGATATGCAAAAAGAAGTAATACTATCGATGGTTTGGTAAAAGAAGTCGGTGGTATGTCGTACCGTATAATGAATCCGATACAAAATGATGAAAAAAGGTGTGCCTGAGGTTTACTATGCCCTATCCCCTAAACCCTACACCCTAAAGGAAGAATTTTATGTCAATGACAATAACAGAAAAGATACTTGCCGCCTCGGCAGGTAAAAAAAACTTAGAACCCGGCGATTTAATCGACGCGAAAATCGACTGCATAATGTGCCACGATGTAACAACGCCGGCGGCGATTTCAATGCTGAAGGAAAAAGGAATCGATAAGGTTTTCGATAATGAAAAAATTGTCGTTACCCCAGACCATTTCCAGCCGGCAAAGGATATCAAAAGCGCAGAGCTGCACAAAAGGCTCGACGGCTGGGCAAGGGAAAAGAAAATAAAAAATTACTATCTGCTCGGCAAGGCAGGCGTATGCCACGCCTTGCTGCCTGAACAGGGACACATCAGGCCCGGCGAGGTAATTATCGGCGGAGACAGCCATACGTGCACTTATGGAGCATTCGCGGCTTTTTCGACAGGTATCGGTTCAACCGATTTGGCCGCTGCTATCGCCACAGGGACACTGTGGTTCAGAGTTCCCGCATCGATGAAGTTTGTTCTTAACGGCAAACTTTCAAAAGGCGTTTACAGCAAAGATGTGATTTTAGCCTGCATAGCGAAAATCGGCACGGACGGTGCGCTCTATAAGGCGATGGAATTCGTCGGGGCGACTCTTAAAGAAATGTCGATGGAAGCACGAATGACCATTACGAATATGGCTATCGAAGCAGGCGCCAAGAACGGCATTATCGGCTTTGACGAGATAACAAAGAAATATCTCGATGAACATCTGAAAGACAAAAAAGTATATAAAGTTTATGAATCCGACCCGGATGCCAAGTACGAGCAGGTAATCGAAATCGATTGCTCGAAACTTGAGCCGATAGTCGCCCTGCCGCATCTGCCAAGCGGCGGACAGCCGATAAACAACTGCGCCGGAATGAAGATGGACCAGTCTTATATCGGAAGCTGCACAAACGGACGAATCGAAGATTTAAGAATTGCCGCTTCGATAATGAAAGGCAAAAAAGTCGCGATACGGACAATCATAGTTCCTGCCACGCCTGAAATATGGAAACAGGCGATGGACGAAAAACTGTTCGATATCTTCTACGCGGCCGGCTGCGTAATCAGCGCGCCGACCTGCGGAGCCTGTCTGGGCGGATTTATGGGAATCCTCGCCGCAGGCGAAAAATGTGTAAGCACGACCAATAGAAACTTTGTCGGCAGAATGGGAAGCCCGAAAAGTGAAGTCTATCTTGCGAGTCCGGCAACTGCTGCGGCAAGTGCTATCGAAGGAAAATTAACTGACCCAAGAAAATATTTATAAAGGGTACAGGGGACAGGGTATAGGGTATAGTTCTATCCCCTAAACCCTATACCCTAAACCCCAAAAGGAGTTTTTATGGCGAAAGCACATGTTTATAAAAGAGACCATATCAATACTGATGAAATTATACCGGCAAGGTATCTCAATACTGACAACGTGGCCGAACTGGCGACGCACTGTATGGAAGACCTTGACACAGGTTTTGTCAAAAAATGCAAAGCCGGCGACTGCATTGTCGCAGGCGACGATTTCGGCTGCGGCTCGAGTCGCGAACACGCGGTCTGGGCGCTTCAGGGCGCCAAGGTCGGCGCGGTTATCGCAAAAAACTTTGCGAGAATTTTTTATCGCAACTGCATTAACTGCGGTTTTTATCCGATTGAGCTCGACGGAGCGACTGAAAAAATTAATGACGGCGACGAAATTGAAATCGATTACAAAAAAGGCGTAATAAATAATAAAACACAGAAGAAAGAAATTAAGTTTAAGCCGCTGCCGGATTTCGCGATTGAAATTATCAATGACGGCGGACTGCTTGAACATATAAAAAAAGGAACCGCGGATTAACGCGGATTTTCACGGATTTTTGAAGAGTAAAAAGTGGCTGAAACTAATTTATTGCATAATGAGTTAACAAAAGAAATTATCGGTGCTGCAATGGAAGCGCATAAGATACTCGGCAGCGGATTTCTTGAGAATGTATATGAAGAAGCTTTGGCAATAGAGCTCGACTTTCGTAAAGTGCCTTACGAACGACAGAAAGGTATTGATGTTTTTTACAAAGGATACTTAGCAAAGCAGTTTATCTGTGATTTACTTGTCGGAGGAAAAGTATTGGTCGAACTTAAAGCTCTCAAAACCATAACAGGTGTTGAAGAAGCACAAATTCTGAACTATATGAAGGCAACAGGAATTGAAGTTGGACTGTTAATAAATTTTGGTGAACAGTCTCTAAAGTACAAGAGATTTATATTACAAAAAAACCGCAGATTAACACGGGATTAACGCTGATTGAAAATAAAATGAAATAATAGTGAATGATTGACGTATGGAAACCAAAGAAGAAATAACTAAAAGGTTTGATGTGCTAATTAAGAAGGGTGAAGAATTGCTTGGAACACTTGGCCCTCAACTTGTTGGTATAAAACGAGATGGGTCCAAAAAAGTGGATATGGATAGTTACAACTACTGGGTTCCCCAAGTTAGAATTCCTGATTTCCTAGCTTGGCTAACTTCAGCATCAAGTCTTATACATTTTATATCTCTATCTGATACACCTCTTATTGAGCAATGCGACCATCTTATGGCGAACGAAGATTTGGAAAAAGGGATTCCTTCAAAAACAATTGTTTACATGCTTGGTTTATTAAAAGGAGCGGGAGATGATTGGGAACATGGTTTGCTTGGAAGAATTGAATATATAGTAGCAGGTGTAACTTTTGATGATTTTTTGGATCATGCTTCCTTATATCACAAAGGGAACAAAAAAATGGAGGCTGCCGTTTTGGTTAGTGCTGTATTAGAAGACACAATTAAAAAAATCGGCCAGAAAAATGGCGTAGATACGAAAGGGAAAACTCTCGATCCTATTATTGACGAGTTAGTAAGGGCAAATATATTTACACCTGTAAAAGCCAAACATTTTAAGGCATACGCTGGATTCAGAAACCACGCACTACATGCGGAATGGGATAAATTTGACATCTCAGATGTAGGAAAACTTATAGCTGGCACAAAAGAATTAATCGAAAATTACTTATAAATATGATAAAAACAGAAAAATAATTAAGAAAAATCCGTGAAAATCCGCGTTAATCCGCGGTTAAAAAAAGAAAGGACAAAATTAATGAAAAGTTATAATATCGCAGTTATGGGCGGTGACGGCACAGGGCCGGAAGTTACCGCAGAGGCCGTAAAAGTTTTAAAGGCCGCAGAAGCCAAATTCGGTTTCAAAACCGATTTGACCGATTTCGATTTCGGCGGCGAAAGATATAAAAGAACAGGCGAAACACTGCCGGACAGCGCAGTTGAAGAATTCCGCAAATTCGACGCTATTCTGCTCGGCGCTATCGGTCATCCCGATGTAAAGCCGGGAATTCTCGAAAAAGGAATTTTACTGAAAGCCCGTTTCGACCTTGACCAGTATATAAATTTAAGGCCTGTAAGATTGTTCCCCGGCGTTGAGACACCGTTGAAAGGCAAAGGGCCGAAAGAAATAGATTATGTCGTTGTCCGTGAAAATTCCGGCGACGCATACACAGGCACCGGCGGCATCACGCTTAAAGGAACGCCGAACGAAGTAGCGGTTCAATCAATGGTTTATAATCGATTCCAGGTTGACAGATGTCTGAAGTACGCTTTTGAATACGCGAAAAAGCACGGCAAAAAAGCCCGCGGAGTCGGGCCGGAAAACACGCTCGGTCTCGTCGGCAAGACAAATGTTCTTACGTTTGTATATGACCTTTGGGAAAGAGCTTTCCACGAAATGGGAAAGAAAGAATATCCTGATATCCGTAGAGATTATTATCACGTTGACGCGACATGTATGTGGATGGTCAAGAGCCCCGAATGGTTCGACGTTCTTGTTACCGGCAATCTGTTCGGCGATATCATCACCGACCTTGGCGCAATAACACAGGGCGGAATGGGTATCGCGGCAGGCGGAAATATCAATCCGAACGGCGTTTCAATGTTCGAACCTATCGGCGGAAGCGCACCGAAATATACCGGTATGGGCGTAATCAATCCGCTGGCGGCAATCTGCGCGGCTCAAATGATGCTCGAAACTCTCGGCGAAGAAAAAGCGGCAAAAAAAATCGAAGATGCTGTTAAATTTGTAACCGCAAACAAGATGAAGAGTATGGCCGCAGGCAAAATGGGTCATTCCACAAGCCAGGTCGGCGACCTTGTTGCTGAAAAAGTAGCTGAATAAATAAAAAATAATCGTCCCGCACCTGTTTGTTCAGGTGCGGGATTCATTAATTTTGATTTTTTATTTTTATTATCATGCCAGCAAATCTGACACCGGATTATTTAAAGGCTGACAAGTGGTTTAGGGAAGCGGCCACTGACGAGGAGAAAATTCTTGCCCTTGAAGAGATGATGCGGGTCATTCCCAAACACAAGGGCACGGAGCATATCCAGGCGGACCTGAAAAAAAAATTAAGTAATCTTAAAGAATCCATTGAAAAAAAGAAAAAAACTTCGCACGGCTTCGATATTTTTTATATTCCAAAAACCGGAGCGGGACAAGTCGTGCTTTTAGGACTGCCCAACAGCGGAAAAAGTTCAATTGTCGCATCTACTACTCACGCCAAAGCGCACGTTGCCGATTTCCCGTTCGCTACGAGTATTCCGCTGCCCGGAATAGCACAATTTGAGGATATAAAAATAGAGATAGTAGATATGCCGCCGATAACTGCCGATTTCGCTCCCGCGGGAATTATCAACGCATATCGCAACTGCGACCTTATCGGGGTCTGTATAGATTTGAGCGGCAATATAGCCGAGCAGGTTAAAGTCTGCTTTGATTTTCTCG
This sequence comes from Phycisphaerae bacterium, assembly GCA_041652575.1. Lineage (NCBI taxonomy): Bacteria > Pseudomonadati > Planctomycetota > Phycisphaerae > Phycisphaerae bacterium. Next base: position 8,298 of record JBAZHC010000020.1, read on the forward strand.
AAGAAAAAAGGCTGCTGCTTAACGAAGGAGCGAATCCCCTGGGGAGAAAATGCTTTATCATCGCGACAAAAACTGATATATCATCGCCAGAGAAAATTGACGAATTAAAAAAAACGTTAACAAAACCTTATGAGATTACGGCAATATCCGTAAACAAACGGTCAAGTCTTGATAAAATGCTTGCCGAGATTTTCAGGATGTTCGATATAGTCAGGATTTACGCGAAAAAGCCCGGCCATGAACCCGATATGACCGAACCGTTTATTCTGCCCAAAGGTTCGACGGTAATAGATTTGGCGCAATACATACACAGGGAGCTCGCGGAAAAATTTAAAAATGCCCGATGCTGGGGCAGTGGCGTTCATGACGGACAGAATGTACACAAGACACATATTTTATGCGACAAAGATATAATAGAATTGCATTTAGCCTGATATGGCTGATAATTTCGATTCCTGCTTTCGGAAAGATTGTTTATTCGCAGGAACAGAAAGGAAACTCCGATATGACCGGTAAAAAAATTGCGGTAACGATTAACGCCCAAAAAACAGGCGAGCCGATTCCGAAATATATTTACGGCCAATTCATAGAGCAAATGGGCAGATGCATTTACGGCGGTATTTGGGCGGAGATGCTCGAAGACAGAAAATTCTTCTACCAGCCGGGAACAAAAGATTCTCCGTGGCAAATAATCAAGCCGAACATTATTCAGCAAGGCGGCCTCGGCCTTATCAGGGGAAAAACCTATGTCGGAAGAATCGCCGTCTCTGCGAAAAATAAAACTAAAATTCAAATCAGTTTAATCTGTAATGAACAGCGACAGACAAAAACCTTTGATGTAAAAAACTGCGATTTCGGAACATTTAATTTTAAATTCAAGTCCACAGTCGATACCAACGACGGCAAATTCGAGATTGCATACCATAATAAGGTTCGCATCAATGCTGTCTCGCTGATGCCCGGTGACAATGTAAAAGGAATGAGAGCCGACACATTAAAGCTGCTGAAAGAATTAAACGCTCCGATTTATCGCTGGCCGGGCGGAAATTTCGTCAGCGGATACGATTGGCGTGATGGAATAGGCGACAGGGACAAACGCCCGCCGAAAAAAAATCCTGCGTGGAAAGGTATCGAGCTTAATGATTTTGGTATCGATGAGTTTATGGTCTTCTGTAAAGAAATTAAAACCGAGCCGTTAATCGTGGTCAATACCGGATTCGGAGACGCCAACAGCGCAGCGGAAGAAGTCAGATATATCAATATCAAGAAAAAATATAACGTAAAATGGTGGGGAGTCGGAAATGAAATGTATGGAAAGTGGCAGTTAGGGCATATGCCGCTGGAACAATATATTGTTAAACACAATCTTTTTGCCCGGAAGATGCGCGAAGTTGACCCGTCGATAAAGCTAATCGCTGTCGGCGAGGCCGGGCCATGGTCGGAAGAAATGCTGAAAAACTGCGTTGAAAATATGGACCTTATCAGCGAGCATTTTTACTGTATGGAAGAAAAAGAAAATGTAACCGAACACGCCGAACAGGTGCCGCAGGCCATCGGCAAAAAAACCGCCGCTCATCGTGAATATCGCAAAAATCTCAAATCGCTAAAAGGCAAAGACATCCGCATCGCTCTTGACGAATGGAATTACTGGTACGGCGACCATATATTCGGCGAGCTTGGCACAAGATATTATCTCAAAGATGCGCTCGGTATCGCCGAAGGGCTGCACGAGATGTTCAGGAACTCCGATTTAATCGAGATGGCCAATTACGCCCAGACCGTAAACGTCATCGGCGCCATCAAAACCAATAAAACCGCAGCGGAGATTGAAACGACGGGACTGGTGCTCCAACTCTATCGAAACCAGTTCGGTACGATACCTGTTGAAATTACCGGCGATACAAATTCCCTCGATGTAACCGCGGCCCTGACAAAAAATCATAAAGCGTTAACTATCGCTATCGTAAACCCAACTGCAAAAAATTATTCGTTCGCAATGAAATTAAAAAATGCTAAATTAACAGGCAAAGGACAGGTTTGGATAATTTCACATTCTGACCCTATGGCTTTCAACGACCCCGGCAAAGAGCCTGTAGTCGCAATCGCTGAGAAAAAACTTTCGGGAATATCCGGCACTTTCGATATTTCACCGCTGAGCGTTTGTTTGTATAAACTGGAGGTTAAAAATGGAATGTAAGAAAAAAGAAAATATGAGTTTTTGCAACTGCTCATATCCCGGCTGTGATAATAAAGGTATCTGCTGCCAGTGCATTCAATATCATTTGGCGTCGAAACAACTCCCCGGCTGCTGCTTCCCGCCCGATATCGAAAAAACTTATGACAGAAGTTTCAAGGCATTCGCAAGGGCGTGGAAACTAACCTAAATTGCAAAATGAAGATTGAAAATTGAAAATTTAAATAATTTTTAGCTTTTCGATAATTTTTTCAATCACTTGTTCGTGAGTAAGATTGAAACAATAAATTGTTATATCTGCCCATTTTTCATAAAGAGGCGCTCTCTTTTTGTGTAAATCGTCGAGGGTTTGGCCCCTGCTCATCACAACACCTCGAATATTGAGATCCGTCAGTCTCTTTTTAATCATCTCAAGAGGCAGGTCAAGATAAACAATTACGCCGTTGGATTTTAAATGATTCATCGCCACATCGCTGTAAACTGCGCTTCCGCCGGTGGCTATTACGCAATCTGTTTTATCGATACAGCAGATATGTTCCGCCTCAAGTTCACAAAATTTTTCCAGCCCGTCGGAATCGATAATCTGCTGAAGCGTTCTGCTGACAAGGGCCTGGATATATACATCCGTATCGAGAAAATATCTGCCGAGCCTTTTGGCAAGCAGTACGCCGATAGTACTTTTGCCGACGGCTGGCATACCGATAAGAATAATATTTTTATTTTCGCTCATATCTTAAAATTCTTTAACTTTATTAAGTTTTCAAAAGCCTTTTTAAGAAAATCCTCCGGAGATTGAGTCTCTGGATTGCCGACGACTTCGAGCATAAGCGGGCCGTTGTAGTCCTTCGGCCAGGCGGCAATTACTTTCCGCCAGTCGATTTTGCCGGTAAACGGAATCATATGGTCGTCATTACTGCCTTTGTTGTCATGCAGATGTGTCATAACAAGTTTATGGCCCCATTTTTTCAAAACGGCAACGTGCTCATCGCTCCAGATAAAATCATGGCCGCTGTCGTAACAGAACCGCAAATATTCAGAGTCAATATTTTCGAAGACAAAATCCGTATAATCGCTTCTGCGGGTATTTTCGGCTGCGAGAACTATTTTAGCGGTTTCCGCAAACCGGACTATTTCAGTAACGCTGTCCAGCAGTATCGGGACCGGCGCAGGTGGATTTTCGCAGGATGGACAAACATGAAATATAATTTTCGGTATGTTGTGTCTTGCACAATCTTCAATCCATTTTTTATGCAGGTCAACCATTTTTCCGCGTTCTGTCAGGTCTTCAGAAGAAAGCAGATGAGACTGGACAAATGGAACATGAACATTATCAATTTCAAGGCCTGCATTGCGGACAATTTTCGGCAAATCGTCCAGCGAGCCTGTATTTGCTCTTTCGTCTTCAGCCCACCAAAGACAGGTGGTATCGAAGCCCGCATTTTTTATAAGCTCGGCCCTTCTGCTGATATGCAGCCGCCAGCCAAACCAAGAAAAGATGCCGAGTTTATAATTATAAGAGATGTTCTCTTTTTGATTCATAGTCATTTTCCCAAAGCCTCTTCAAGAAACTGTTTCGTATTTTTGTCACTGGGGTCGATTTGAAGTGCTTTACGATATGCTTCTATCGCTTCGGCAGTTCGACCCCTTCTCTCAAGAAGGATACCCAAATTCCTGTACATTTCAACATCATTAGGTCTGATAGTCAAAACGAAACGAATTTCTTCTATCGCCTTGTCGGTTTCGCCGGCAGCAGCCAATGCCATACCGCGATAGCCATGGGCAAATATATTGTTTCGGTCAAACTCAAGTGCTTTATTGAAAAATTCAACCGCCTGGTCATATTTTTCCAGTTCATTTAAAGTTATGGCAAGATTCAGATAAGCGTCAACATAGTTCGGTTTGATTTTCAATGCCTGCTTATAATAATAAACAGCTTCCTCAAGCTTGCCCTTTTTCTGCAGGGCAACAGCAAGATTGAAAGACGCCTGCGGAAGATTAGGATTATATTTTATGGCGGCCCTGAAGTGCCCAATGGCCTCGTCAGTCCTGTCAATCTTCAGCAGCGTACTGCCAAGATTATTATGAGCTTCAGCAGAGTCAGGTTTAATTTTTAGAAATTTGTTCGACTTTTCGATGGATTCATCGAACCTGCCCAGTTCGCCAAGATAGGTCGCATAGTTGCTGAGAATAAGGGAATTGTTTTCAGTAACCTGAAGAGTATGCTCAAATAGTGTCAGGCTGTTTTTCCAGCATTTTACCTGCCGCGAGGCGGTCAGGGCCCAGGCGGCTAAAATAAAGCAGGCTAATAAAGTAAAATTTAAATTTTTATTTTTCCATTTTGGAAGATATTCTTTTGCGCCGAAGGTAATGATAACAAATAAGCCTGTTAATGTAATATAGGTATATCTGTTTGCCATAGACTGGGCGCCGACCTGAACCAGGCCGATTACCGGCACGAGCGTACCGAGATACCAAAGCCATCCGACCGCAAAAAATCTGCGGCGCCGAGCAAGATAAATAAAACATATCGAAATCAGCAAAAGCACAAATCCGCCGATTATGACTTTTCCAGTCGATAAGCCTGTTGTGTCATACGGATAAAGAACAGCCAATCGGTCCGGCCAAATCATTTTTATGATATACATAACGTAAGAAACTACGGCGTTATTAATTCTGATTGCCGGCCCGAAAGATTCGAAGGCCACTACCGCGCCGCCTTTGCGCTGTACCAGGAACGTTATAATGCAGGAAGCGAACGAACAGACAAAAAACGGTATCTTTTCAATCAGCAGCAGCCGTGATATTTTTCTTTCGAGCGGCCAATAATCCAGCAGCAGCAAAACAAATGGGACCGTAACAAGCATAGGTTTTGACATAAGACCAAAAACAAAAAAGGCAATCGACAATAAATAATATCTATTACAGAGCCGCGACAGTAATGGAGCGGTTTCCATTTTTAGCACATATTGTACATACGTAAGCATTGTCAGGAGCCAGAAGAAAGTGCTCAATACATCTTTTCGCTCGGCTATCCAGGCGACTGATTCGACATGCAGAGGATGAATGGCAAAAGCCGCGGCGATAAACGCACTGGGCCAAATCGCACCGGTCATTCTAACAAAAACATAAAATAAAATAAGCGTGTTTAGAATGTGAAATAAAATATTTGTTATATGATGGCCGCCTGCCCAATTTTTAAATATTTGGTAATCGAGTATATGAGAAATCCACGTAACAGGGTGCCAGTTGCTTGCGTAGCCCGAAGTAAAGGCCCAGTGCAAACTTTTGAAGTTCAGGCCCGACTGTATATTTATATTATTGGTTACATAAGTATCGTCATCGTATTTGACAAAATCATATTTATACACCGGCCAATATACCGCGATAATCGCCGCGGCAAGACAGATACTTATCAGCAAGGAGCGGTATCTGGAAAATTGCCCGTTCATCTTTTTAGTGTTCTGTTTCATATTTGCTAAGGAACAGTTTGGCTTTTCAAATCTTCCTCAAGAAGCTGACGCAAATTTTCATTGTCCGGATCTATTCGCAAACCGGCGCGGTATGCTTCTATCGCACCTGCGATATCACCCTTTCTCTCAAGGAAAATACCTAAATTTCGATACATCATAACATCATCAGGTTTAGCTCTTAAAACAAAACAAACATCTTTTATCGCCTCATCTGTTTTGCCGATTGCAGCCAAAGCAAGACTGCGATGACCATGAGCAGTCACATTATCCGGCTCAAGTTCAATCACTTTACTAAAAGCGTCAACAGCCTGTTCGTACTTTTGCAGTCCGACCAGAGTAATGCCGAGTTTAAAAAGTGCATCCGGATTATTTGGTGCGATTCGCAATGCCTTATTGAAATACTCGACGGCTTCCTGCAGATGCCCTTCCTTCCTGAGAGTATTGGCGAGATTGAGATTGGCCGGTAAAAAATCAGGATTATATTTTAACGATAATTTGAAATACTCTATCGCTTCCTGATTCCTGCCGGCATCCTGAAGCACGCCGCCAAGATTATTATTGCCTACAGGAGAATCGGGATAAATTCGCAGCGATTCTCTAAAACACCTGATGGCATCGTCGAATTTGCCTTGTTCGACAAAAACGCTTCCCAGATTATCGAGAATCATATAATTATTTTTAGTAAGTTCTATAGTGCGTCCGAACAGCATTTGACTGTTTTGCCAGTAACTCAACTGCCGCGATGCCGTCAGGAACAATATAAATAAAACTGCGGAAGCGAACAAAGCCGGCGTTCTAAAACGTTTCACAGGAACAAATTCTTTTGCGCTCCAGGCGATAATTATAAATAAACCAGTCAAAGTCATATAAGTATATCTGTCAGCCATCGCCTGGGCGCCGACCTGAACCAGGCCGATTACAGGCACGAGTGTGCCGAGATACCAAAACCAGCCGACTATAAAAAATTTGTGTTTCCTGCCCATATAAATAAAAAATACCGAAATTGAAATAAGCAGTAAAACACAGATTACAACCTTAATCGCAGGTAACGAATTCTCCGGATGCGGATAAAGCAGCGCCAGTCGGTTCGGCCAAATCATTTTTGCAATGTACGCAACATAAGAAACTATTGTATTGGTCACCCGGGTACTGAACCCAAAAGTCTCCAAACTAACTAAAGCGCTATTTTGCTGGGCAATAAACGTTATTATACAACAGGCAAATGAACCTATAAAAAACGGTATCTTTTCAATCAGCAGCAGCCGTGACATTTTTCTTTCAAGCGGCCAATAATCAAGAAGCAGCAAAACAAATGGGACCGTAACAAGCATAGGTTTTGACATAAGACCAAAAACAAAAAAGGCAATCGACAATAAATAATATCTATTACAGAGCCGCGACAGTAATGGAGCGGTTTTCATTTTTAGCACATATTGTACATACGTAAGCATTGTCAGGAGCCAGAAGAAAGTGCTCAATACATCTTTTCGCTCGGCAATCCATGCGACGGATTCGACATGCAGAGGATGCAAAGCAAAAGCCGCGGAGACAAATGCGCTGGGCCACATTGCGCCGGTCATTCTAACAAAAACGTAGAATAAAATAAGAGTGTTTAAGATATGAAATAGAACGTTTATTAAATGGTGCCCGCCTGCCCAATTACCAAAAAGCTGATAATCAAGCGTATGAGACAGCCACGTTACAGGATGCCAGTAGTGCCCGGAGTGGCTTATGGTGGCAAATGCCCAGCGGATACTTTTAAAGTTCAGGCCTGACTGTATATTTATATTATTGGTTATGTAAGTGTCATCGTCGTATTTGATGAAATCATATTTATACACCGGCCAATATACCGCGATAATCGCGGCAGTAAGACAGATACTTATCAGTAAAGAGTGGTATCTGTGGTTTTGTTCGGGCATTTTTTAACTCTTGAATGAGAATTTTTTGCCTGTAAGCTGTTCGTATGCCTCGATATATTTCGCGCTTGTTTTTTGACAAACATCATCCGGCAATTCTATGCCTTTGCCGGACTTGTCGAAGTTTATGCTCTCAAGGTAATTCCGCACAAACTGCTTGTCATAACTTTCCTGGTCTCTTCCCACCTGGTATTTATCCGCGGGCCAGAACCTCGACGAATCAGGCGTAAGCGCTTCATCAATCAAAATAATCTTGCCGTCGATTTGGCCCCATTCGAATTTCGTGTCGGCAAGGATGATGCCTTTTGTCTCGGCATAAGCAGATGCTTTTTTAAATATTTCAATACTCTTATCACGGACATATTCGGCGTTTTGCCTGCCTATTATTTTGACGCATCTGTCGAAGTCGATATTTTCATCGTGAGCGCCAAGTTCTTCTTTGGTCGCAGGGGTGAAAATCGGTTCAGCAAGTTTGACGCACTGTTTCAGGCCGGCAGGCAGTTTATGCCCGCATACCGTCTGATTCTGTTTATATGCTGTCCAGCCGCTGCCTGCAAGATAGCCGCGAATAACGCACTCGACCGGCATAACTTTTGTCTTTTTGACAAGCATACTCCTGCCGGCGAGTTGCCCGGCGTAATCACAGAAAGGTTTTGGAAAATCGCCGACACTATCGCTTATTAAATGAGTTTCCACTACACCTGTCAAAAATTCGAACCAGAATTTTGAAATCTGCGTAAGAACGATACCCTTATACGGGATTCCATTGGTCATAATCACATCAAACGCACTTATCCTGTCGGAGGCGGCTATAAGCAATTTATCTCCGAGGTCGTAAATATCGCGAACTTTGCCATGTTTGGCATTTGTACCCGGAATATTGGTTTGAAGGATAATTTCCGCCATTTTATACCTTTCCATAAATTTTTGCTCCAGCTATAGTAAGGACTTAAAACAAGATTGTCAACCCCGCACCTATTTGCTTTGCTTAAAGCGTCTTATGGCCGGCAGGCCGTCTGTAACAAACACCCTTTAATCGCTCCGCTTTTAAGTAAATATCACGGGATTTATCTTTTATTTCGAGACTGCAATAGATATACTGTTACGCCTGTTAAATTTGTGCAGAAATACTTTTAAGAAAGGAAATTTATGAATAGTTTTAAAAAGATTTCAATAGCCATAGTCCTTCTTTCTCTAACCGTAGGCGTTGCCGAGGCCGCAAAGAAGAAAGACAAAAAGAAAAAAGACAAAGCAGTCGAAGTTAACGCTCCTGCCGAGTCAAAAGCTGTTGCCGCTGAAACACCAAAACCTCCTGTTACTGAATCAAAGCAAGCTCCCGCCGCCGAAGCAACCCCTGTTAAGGATGCAAATATGTCAGATGTTACCGCGATAAGTGTTAATGGTACGAAAATTGCCGAAGGGCAGATAACAAAAATGCTGAATGCGAGAATGGAACAACTGGCAAGCAGGATTCCTCCGAATATGAAAGACCAATACAGCCAGCAGTTGAGAAAACGCATCGTAGAGCAATTGGTAATCGAAGAGCTCCTGGCCCAGAAGGAAAGGGCGAAGAATATCGCCGTCACCCAGGCAGATGTAAACGAGCAGGTTAACAAGCAGATGGAGGCTCAAAATTTAACAATCGATGAATTCAAGTCGCTGCTCAAGGCCTACGGCACAACTTACAGCGAATTCGAAGCAAATATGCGTAAGAAATTAATGTTCGAGAAACTGATAGAAGGCGAATTCGCCGGAAAAATTGTCAACCCCACAGACGAGCAGATTAAAGCATATTATGACGAAAATGCTCAGCAGTTCAGCGCACCGGAAAGAATTCATGCAAAACATATACTTATAACACCTGCCGAGTCCAACGACCCGAATAATGCCAAAGCAGCCGCCAAGGCAAAGGCAGAGGACCTTCTGAAACAATTAAAGGCCGGCGCAGATTTTAATGACCTCGCGAAAGCGAATTCATCATGCCCCTCCGCCAAAAATGGCGGCGACCTCGGCGGTCTGCAGCCAAGAGGCACATTCGTACCGGAGTTTGAAAAGGCCGCTTATGCACTTCAGCCCGGCCAGATGAGCGACATTGTAGAAACCGAATTCGGCTTTCATATCATAAAACTGGTCGAACACGCCGATGCCAATACCATAAGTCTCGAAAAGGCCAAAGGCCAGATTGTGCAGCTTTTGACCAACAAGCAGAAAGAAGGAATCGTCATAAGTTACATACAACAATTAAAGCAGGAGGCGGACCTGAAGTTCACCAATCCGGCGGACAACTTCGATTTGGATATGCCAAAGCCCGCAGCACCTGTACGGACCAGTAGTCCCGATAAAAACGAGCCTAACAGCAAAAAATAAGGCTTTTTAATAAAAAACCCCTCGATACTACCTGTATTGAGGGGTTTTTTTATGTTGGAGCGCAGCGGAAACCCCCGTATCTGAATTTTTCATTTCAATCCCCTTGTGGGACCTTGAAGCAAAATTTGGAGGGGGCGCATTTTTTTAGCCATCCCGATGCGTCAGGATCTCCGTTGCGGCTCCGACGAATCGACACGGATTAACACTGTTTTTGCCAAGTTTAAGGGTATATAATATTGAGAGAATATAGAATTCAGAACACAGGAGACGAAATAAATCAAAATGCAAAATGACCGTGTAAAATTTGAAATAGTTTATAGCGTAGATTTTTTCAATGGTTAATAAAAATGATAAACCTCAAAGCGGGTCATACAAAGCACAGCAGGAATTAGCTGTTGAGGAAGCTGATAAATTAGCCGATGATGCCGCACAAAATCCGGATAGAGAGATTTTCCTATTATATAGTTATGTAGCTAAAGCATTGAATTATGCAGTGGATCTTGCAAAAATGACCCGTAGCAAAGAACCTTGGGCGGTAGATCAGTTTATTGCCAGACAAGTAAGATTATTTGAATATGTTAAACGAGTCGATACTTATCCAAATATAATAATTCTATTTGAGAGTTGGCCTTCAAATCCAGGAATAACCTTTGCTTGGTTAGCTGGGCAAAATGCTTTAGAGATAGCCATTAAATTCGCTCGAATGATTAACACTGGTGTAGCGGCAGCTCGTAATGAACGTGCATTTCATGGAGTCACTTCATATGATAATTTAATTGTTTGCCCCAATCCAAATCTTATTTTTGAAGAATGGCAGAAACGAACTATTGAAGAACTACTTGCTCATGAGATACCTAAGCCGGATGTTTGGCCGAGTATGGCTGACATTCATCGTGAGTCTCAAAGTTTGCTTTATAAATTGCATGATGAATACAAACGTGCAGTGAACAATAAAAACCAGAGTTCCATAAAGCCCCAAACACAACAAGGAATACCTCCAATGAACCACTATTTTGAAAATAATTTTATAAAAGCAACAATCAAGCATTTACCGTATGTTGGAGCATATCTGTTCGATCTTATATACGGTGTGAATGGTGTAAAAACACAAAAAACGCTAACCGAACAGAAAACAGACGATACTCACAAGCCAACAAAGCAAGGTTCACCATATATCAAGGCCGGAGGCGACATTATTGCTGGTGGTGACATTATTATCGGAAATAAAAATATATCTCAAAAAATCACTGAAAAAGAAAATAAGCCTTTGTATAAAAAAGTGTGGCCCTATATTACTGGAGCAGTAGTATTTTTAGCCGCAATTACAACTTTATTATGCGACAGTAAAGAAATAAAAGCATGGCTTCCTAACCAGTTGCCAAGGATATCAGGTGGCTATACAATAGAATTTCTCTCCCTTAAAGCAATAGATTGCCAAAATGACTCAAAAGGTGATGACGTCAATATACAGTTATTTTCTGGTAAAAAAATTATATATAATACGGAGGACCCAATCCATCTCAAGGAAGGGAATTCTGTTGAGGTAAACTTATCTAAATTCAACAAGGATTTTAAAGAAACGTCTATTTCTGCGCGTTTGTACGTTAATAGTGAAGAGATTCCGTGTGACGAACCGTCTATTAATTTAAAAGGAAGCCATGAAGGAACTCTTAAATTCTCGAAAAAATACAATGACGTTAATTTTATTCCTGGCAAATTAGTAACGACAAGGAAAATAGAGTATTCATTAACATATAGAATATCTCAAAAAAATCTTTGAAATTTAACACAGCCGCTCTGTGGCTAATTTCCTTCGTACTCTTCGTGAGTTTCGTGGTGAAAAATTAGTGTCAGTTGAGGCGATTGAAAACTTTTTCAGCCTATAGCATAAGTCCTTTTATCAGGAACAAGTTTTACCTGAAGATGGGAATGCAAAGCGGTTGCAATACGACTAAGCATATCAAGACTATGGCCGGTATAATTTGCATCTTCAAGCCGACTAATAACAGATTGCGTTGTCCCGATAAGTTCTGCCAGTTGTTTCTGACTGAGTCCTGCCTTTATTCTGTGACTGTAGATTTGGGCGGCTACCTCAGCATTGATGTGCTCTTTCTGGAGAGAAGCTATCCTGGCAGGGTCGTCCTTTATGTACCAGTTGCGCAGAATCTTTGAAGCATCTGTAGTTTTTCTGGTCTTCATAGTGGTATCCCTTTCCATTCTCTACCTATCATGTATTAGAACTGTACGTTCTAAAGTCCCTCAGCATAGGTGTGCGCTATGCGATTTTTCACATACTTTTTAAGGTTTTCAAAAGCTTTTCTGATTTCCTTCGGCGGCACTTTGTCTATCTTTGTGCAGCCATGTGAAAGCAGAACGACGTTTTTACCGCAAAAAGCATATAAAATCCTATAATGTACGTTATTATAACGTGCCCTTAATTCACGAATTCCATCACTAAGCATATCGCAGTCAGGCCGACGAAGTTCATTTCCAAACAATTTCAACCGGTCAACTTTAACGATACACTTTTCCCTGGCCTTTTGCGGAATTGAGTTCATCCAATCCAGCAGAGGAACGGAACTGTCAGATTCCTTAAAAATAACGATTTGTGTTTCAGGCATTCCATCGCCCTTTCAAAAATCATCTTCTATTCCTCCTGATAGACTATCTGTATATAATATCGCAATTTTGCGATATTAAGTCAAGTAAAAAATCCAAAAAAATTATTTTTTATCCAACTTATTGTTTTAACTAAGGTTGTGAATGAATAAATTATCACTTCTTTCCTTATATTTCGCCAAATCTTCCTTCAGGAGGATACTTCGCAGTGGTTCGAATTTCCAGCAGGGGAAATTCAACGGCGCATATTCCTCATCGCCCTGTTGCAAAACAAATTTATCGTGAGCCAGTGCCGTTAAAATTATATTAAACGGCGTAACGGGACAGCTAAAACTTAATACCTTACCTTCTTCAGTATTAAACTGCGTTCTGACACAAGAACCTTTTTTACTCCTGCATATCGAAACGCTTACCAGGCCTGTGTTGTTTTTCATTTTTCGATTTAGAGAGTTTTGTCTGGCGGTTACGACTCGTAAATTACACCTGCGGTTATCGAGCGGGTTTCTGTTTATATGGTCAACGAGTTCACCTTTGCCGGCGTGTATAATGTAATGAGGAAGCGGAACCGATTTATTTTTTTTTGTTTTTAAAATGATATGCGGGCAGTTACTTAAATTAAAACCTCTTATAAATGTATATTTCCGCCGGGGCATAATATCCGGGTCCTTGAATAATTTGCGGTAAATGAAATCATCGACTATTATTGTTTGGCCGCCGATTTCAAACGTACGATAAGTGTTTTCCTGTTTTGGTGTTTTATTCTTATTCATTTTTTTAAGCCTCCGAAAAAATTCTGTCACAGAGTCAAAAATCCGAATATCGAAATTCTAAACAAATCCAAATTACCAAAATTCAAATGAACAAAACTTGCGAATTTGACGTTTTGAACCTTTGAAAATTCGAGTTTTGAATTTGTTTCGAATTTAGGATTTAGTGCTTCGGATTTAATTACAATTGGTATTTTTTTTCAGGAGTTGGCGAGATTCCATAAAGGGTCTTAAGCCGAACAATGGGCATGCCAAACAGGAACAATTTATTACCTCCTTTTTTTGCCAGCCGACGCATTCGAGGCAAAAAGCCTTGATTGCCGCCGATTTGTTATTTGTCTCGACCGCTTGTTTGTAAATTTTGCGGTATTTTTTCGGAATGTCCGCCGTTCGATTACTGATTTTTTGGCGACGCAGGTTGTCTAATGGTACATTTTTCATATTGATTTCCTTAAAATTAATTTGGGTTTGATGAAATGATGAAATTGGGAGTTTGGGGTTTGAGAAATGGTGTATTCGGCCCGCACCTATTGAGGCCGGCATGTGTCTGCCCCGTGATATTCTGCCCATAGGCGAGACTTATCTAATCGGGGTTAAATATTCACTTTTAACCTGACTTATGGGTATTTTACCATAAAACGCTGAAAAATCAAGCAATTTCTGTTAATTTTTATAAATATTTTATAAATATCTAACAATTATGGGTTTAGGAAAGGGGTTGCCACAAGATAATGTCGGGGCTGCTGCCGCTGTTTTTTCGGGGTATTTTCTTATTTGGGGATTAGACAAACTCCTGAAGGGACAAGGTTTAAGATTTGCAAGTCTGATGGGTTTGGATATAATGTCAGGCTAATGGATTCGGAGTCTAAATATATGAAAAAAAAGGGAGTTATTCTATTAGCAGTATTGGGTTTAGCTGTTATCGGCTTTGCCGAGACATGGCGGCTGGGAAGTAATCAGGATTGGCAGCCTGTAAACGAACAGGGCGACAGCGCTTTTGTGTCCGCCGCAACGCAGGCAAAGCAATTCGTTTCGACCGGCAAGGCGGTAAAAGCTAAAAAGGCTTTTAGCGACCTCAAGAAACAGTTTCCGGAACTTGCCGGTGACGATTTCGATGCTTATGTGAAAGCCGAATTGCTGTATGCCAATCGCAAATTCTCCGATGCGGCAAAGGCTTATGATAATTTTATCGAGCAATTTCCGCAAAGCCCCCTTCGTCAGTCTGCGATGGAAAGGCAATATCAGATAGCGACGGCTTTTCTTAATGGCCAGAAAAGACCTGTGTTAAAGGTGTTCAAGCTGTATGCGTATGAAGAAGGCAGCGAGATAATGAACAAAATCGTCGACAGAGCGGGCAATTCACCTATCGCCAAAAGGGCGCTGGAGACATTGGCCCAGACCAGAGAAAAAAGAGGCGCTTACGATGAGGCTTATCTGGCCTGGTCCGATGCGGCCAACCGCTGGCCGACAGGCGATATCGGCAAAGAGTCGCTGATGGGAATGGCGAGAAGTCTCGAAAAAGATTACAGGGGCCCCAATTTTGACGGGAAGGTCTTGATAAGTTCAAAAAGTTATTACTCTGAATATATCAAGAGATATCCTGAATCGGCCCAGCCGCTTAAGCTGAATGAAAAATTGAATGAGCTTGATGAAAAAATCGCTCAAAAGGAACTGGCAATTGCCGCTTATTATAACCGAACCGGCAGTTACACCGCCGCGAATTTATATTATCAGCGAATAATAGACGAATGGCCCGCCAGCAGTGCAACAAAGACGGCTGAGCAGAAACTGCCTGAAATTAAAAAAGAACTGGAAAGACAAACTCAACTACAGTCTGCCAAAAAGAAGAAAATAAACTGGAAAGGACTGTTATTATGATTAGAAATCAGAAATCAGGACTCAAGACTCAGAATTCTGTACTCTGTGTTCTGTGTTCTATGTTCTTTATTCTATTCCTGGCCGGCTGCGGCGGATATACCAATCAGTCTTTATATCCTGACGATGTGCAAAGTATTTATGTCGAGATGTTCGACAATGCGACTTTTCAGAGAGACCTTGAATACGACCTTACCGATGCGATTGCCAAACGTATCGATGCTGAAACACCATACAGGATAGTTTCAGATAAAAGCAGGGCCGATACGGTATTGAGCGGCAAAATTACCGGTATAAATAACGCGGCGCTTACGCTTGAACGGTCGAGCGGCAGAGCACTGGAAAGCCAGACCGAAGTTTCCGTCCAATTCAGTTGGAAAAATCTTAAAACCGGCCAGTACCTGATTCAAAATTCGACGGCAGCGGCAACGGCAAGTTATTCCGATTTCCAGCAGCAGGACTTTAAGTATGGCACAAAAATTGCCGCAAACAAACTCGCCGAGAGAATCGTAGAACAAATGCAGAAAGAATGGTAATAAACGCAGCCGTACAACGCTGTATAAAACGAACCGCGCAATCGATAAAAGAAATACGAAAAATATGGATCCTGTTAGAAATCATAAATGGAAAAAACATTTCTAACGGGGTAAAATAAGATTTAAGATAATAAAGAAAGATTTCTAACGGGATGGACCAGAAAAAGAAACCAAATACAAAAAAACCATTGAGTCCGCTGAACGGTCCTGCCGGTATTCAGCGCAATAAGCCGTTAAACTGGCTTTTGATGATACTGGCCGTTTTCGCTCTCGCGTCGATGTTCAGCCGTTATTCCATGCAGGAAAAAATCGAAAACTACGAGTTCGAGAAATACCTGGCCGAAGGCAAAATAGAAAGTATTGAAATCGGGGACACCGAAATAACCGGCAAATTCAACGCAGCGGGTATAAGTTCGCGGCCGCAAAAGGCGCTGAAGACATTCAAAACAGGTTATCGCTCGGAGGCATTTACAGATTTAATCGCGAAGATTCAGACGGCTCCGACGCCGGTTAAATGGACTTTCGCCGAACCGCAGATATTACTGCCGCTGCTGAGCTGGCTGGTGCCGCTGATTCTGATGTTCGCGTTCGTCTATTTTATTTTTATAAGAAACGCCCGCAACGGTCCCGGCGGAATGCTGATGAATTTCGGCAGAAGCAAACACAAAATGCACGGCAAAGAACAAATGAAGGTAACATTCGACGACGTGGCCGGTATTGACGAAGCAAAGGAAGAAGTCGCCGAGATTATCGAGTTTTTGAAACATCCGAAAAAATTTCATAAAATCGGCGGAAGAATACCCCGCGGAGTATTACTCGTAGGCCCGCCCGGCTGCGGCAAAACACTGCTGGCAAAGGCAATCGCCGGACAGGCCAATGTGCCTTTCTTTAGTATATCGGGCAGTGATTTCGTCGAAATGTTCGTCGGCGTCGGCGCTTCACGGGTGCGCGACCTGTTCAAATCCGCAAAAGACAATTCACCCTGTATCATATTCCTCGACGAGATTGACGCTATCGGCAAAAAACGCGGGCCGGGATTCGTCAGCGGCGGACACGATGAAAGGGAACAGACATTAAACGCCATCCTCGTTGAGATGGACGGTTTCGATACGAACGACCAGGTTATAGTAATGGCCGCAACGAACCGCGGCGATATACTCGACAAGGCACTGACGAGGCCGGGCAGATTCGACAGACAGGTTTATATCCCCCTGCCGGATGTTAAAGGCAGAACTGAGATACTCAGGATTCACTCACGAAAAATAAAAATGGGACCGGATGTCGAACTTGAAAGAGTAGCCCGCGGAACGCCGATGTTCAGCGGTGCAGACCTTGAGGCTATTATAAATGAAGCCGCGATATCGGCGACAATGAATAATAAGGATTTCGTCGAGATGGAAGACCTCGAAGAGGCCAGAGACAAAGTCCGCTGGGGCCGAAAGAAACGCAGCAGAGCAATCGACCTGGTGGAAAGAAAAATGGTCGCATATCACGAAGCAGGCCATACTTTGATACAGTCGGTGATTAAGGATGCCGACCCGCTGCACAAGGTAAGTATTATCCCGCGGGGGCCGATGGGCGGAGCGACTTTTTCACTGCCGGAAAAAGACAGGACGTACTATACGAAAAAATACTGTATGGCACAACTGCAGGTGTGTTTCGGCGGCCGGCTGGCGGAAGAACTTTTTTGTGACGATATATCGAGCGGAGCGCAGGCGGATATACAGACGGCAACGGCAATCGCCAGGGAAATGGTGCAGACATGGGGAATGAGCGATGCCGTCGGTCCGATTGATTACAGCATACAGAATCAGGAAACATACTTCGGATTGCCGGGGCAGGAACATTCTCAAAAAACCACGGAAACTATCGACGCGGAAGTGAAAAAACTTATAGACCAGGCATACAATTCGAGTAAGGAACTGCTTCAGGCTAATCGCGATAAACTGCAGGCGATAGCCGAGGCGCTTTTGAAATATGAAACGCTCGATGCTGTCGAGGTAAAAACCATACTTGACGGTGGAAGTTTAAACAAACCGACCGTAGGCGACTTACTCAAGGCCGAACAGGAAAAAACAAATTAACCGGTTGGCGGTTAATAAAAGTTTTTAACAATGATAACAACTATAGAAAAATGGAAGATTAAAAAAACTAATATTGGAAGCCATGACGAAATGAAACAATATGAAGCTGTCATAAAAGTTATGAAAACTAATGGCGGATTCGCGACGCTAGGGCATTTATATCAGAATGTTTTGAAAATTCCAAACGTGGACTGGGAAACGAAAACGCCTTTTGCTTCAATGCGGCGCATTGTTCAAACTAGACCGGAAATTTTTAAAATTAGGCCTGGACTTTGGGCGTTAAAAGAATACAAAGACCAACTTCCGGTAGAATTGAAACCGCAAGCTTCCAAACATGCAAAGGACACATATAGCCATACATATTATCAAGGTCTTCTGCTGGAACTCGGCAAACTAAATAATTTTGAAACATTTGTACCAAATCAAGACAAAAACAAAATGTTTCTTGGAAAAACAAAACTCGGCAAAATTGCCTCAATTAATGAAATTTATAAATTCAGCTATGATGTATTTATCTCACAGGCAAAGACGGTTGATGTTATCTGGTTTAATGAAAGAAAAATGCCGTACTCACTTTTCGAAATTGAACACTCAACAAATATCAAAAATTCTCTACTGAAATTCGTGGAACTTCAGGATTTCAGAACAAAGATGTTTATTGTTGCTGACGATGCCCGTCAAGATGAATTTAAAAAAAGTGTTGATATGACTGCCTTCAAAGATGTCCGCAAATATGTTGAATTTTTAAGTTATGACGAGCTTTCTAATCAGCATTCACAAACTTATGCGGCAAAAATTAAAATTTGAACCAACCTATTAAATATCTCTTGCCATTACAAATTTTAAATTTTTCCCTTGATCATTTCCTAAAATCGATCTACGATCCGCCAAAATATTGGCGATCTTTTTGATCTATTTTTAAAGTCGTATAAATAAAGGAGTTGTGTTATGTCAACGGCGGTTTTAGAGAAAGACAGATTTAAACAAATCCGTTGTGGTATTGAATTTACCACAGTTTGGTCATTTCCGGAGCGAGGGAATTGGGCGACGCATAAGCCAACATATCGAGGGAACTTTGCACCGCAGATTGCAAGGAACATTATCGAGATGTACTCTAAAAGAGGCGATACCATCTTGGATCCAATGGTTGGTGGCGGGACAACGCTTATTGAATCAAAACTGCTTGTCAGAAATGCAATCGGTCTTGATATTAACCCCAAAGCAATAGAAATTACAAAAGAGGCCTTAAAATTCAATCATCATCCTGCAAGTAACCAGATTGTTAAAACCGGCGACGCAAGAGACTTATCGTTTATCAAAGACGACAGTATTGATTTAATTCTTACGCATCCGCCTTATCTGAATATTATTAAATATTCAGACGGTCAAGTTGACGGCGATCTTTCCAATATCGGTAGTATGCCAATGTTTTGTGATGAAATTGAAAAGGTGGCAAAAGAACTTTATAGGGTATTAAAACCGGATAAATACGGTGCAATACTCATAGGCGATACACGCAAGAGCAGGCACTTTGTGCCGTTGGCATTTAATGTTATGCAGCGGTTTTTAAAAGTTGGTTTTGTTCTAAAAGAAGATATAATAAAGGTTCAGCATAATTGTTCAGCAACAGGCCGATGGAAAAATAAAGCGATAGAAATCAAATTTTATTTGATTATGCATGAACATTTATTTGTTTTCAGGAAACCTGCGACAAATGAAATTTTGAGTAAAAACCGGTATAGTTGTCTGGTGAGGGAAAAGTGAGCAAAACGTATTTGTTACTATTGGCAGTTACTGTAATGACTGCGATTTCATTTCCTGCCGCGGCGAGCGACCAAATCAAGGATGCTAACTTCGCCGAGGTAAAAATCGGCTTCCAGCACGAATCCGTCGCCCCCGAGACAAACAGTTCCATCCAGATAACATTCAACCTCGCCAAAGACTGGCATTTTTACGCTGATGAAAAAACCGCACCGCAGGATATGAGCCTGAAGATTGTCGCCAGAGGACAGGGGCTGATTTTCTCCGAACCTGTTTGGCCGAAGAGTCATTCGTACTTCGATAAGTTTACCGGAAAAAAGCTTGAGGTTTACAGCGGAAACTTCAGTGTTTTCATTCCTTTTACCGCGGAGGCAAACAGCGCCAATACCGAAGTTAAGGTCGTTATAACCGGCCTGTCCTGCTCGGAACAGTTATGCAAGCCGATATCCTATGAGCTTGCGAAGAAACTCGATATCTCGGCATCCGCCGGGATGAATGCGCCTGCGTTTTCAGTGCCAGTTGAACCCCGCCAAAGTCCCCGCAAGGGGGATTGTAATATTGGCGGAGCCAACCACGCCGCCGCAACGGCTACGCATATCGTTTTACCGCTTGCGATATTAGCCGGACTATTGCTTAACGTTATGCCGTGCGTCTGGCCGATTCTGCCGATTATCGTGATGCGGCTTGTCAGTGGGGCGGAAAAAAGCAGGGCAAAAAGCATTATGCTGGGCATCGCTTTCGCCATAGGAATAATTCTTTTCTTTGCGGTACTGGCGGTTGTTAATATTGTTCTCAAGCTCGGTTTCGGTATGGTTTTCCAGTGGGGAGACCAGTTCAGAAATCCGGCTTTCGTCGCGGCGATGGTGCTTTTGATGGTCGTGCTGGCGCTGTATATGTTCGGCCTGTTTACATTCGGCATACCCGCATCGGTCAGCGGCACCGGTAAACAAAACGGAGGCTTTGCAGGCTCGGTCGGTATGGGATTTCTGGCGGCGGTTCTCAGCACGCCGTGCAGTTTCGCGATACTGACATTCGTCCTTGCCTGGGCGCAAACTCAGCCGATAACATTCGCCACAATTACAATACTGCTTATCGGCCTCGGTATGGCTCTGCCGTATGTGATATTGACAAGCATCCCGAAATTGCTCGAAAAAATTCCAAAGCCGGGAAGGTGGATGGAACTTTTCAAACACGCCACTGGTTTCATTCTGCTCGCTATCGGCGTAAAGCTGCTCGAAGCGATACCGCCGGAAAGAATTATAAATATCCTCTATTATGCCGTCATACTTGCGGTATGCGTATGGATGTGGGGCGTATGGGTCGAGTATAACACACCCAGGGCAAAAAAATGGCTGATAAGACTGGCCGCAATCGCGCTGGCGGTTATATCCGGTTTTATCTTCCTGGCTGAACCAAAAAAGGAACTTATAAACTGGCAGAATTACGATGAAAAAATTATCTCTGCCGCGCAGCAGGAGCAGAAACCTATACTGATAAAATTTACCGCTGACTGGTGCTTCTCGTGCAAAATTCTCGACAAAACAGTTTATTCGAAACGCGATATCGCTGATTTGATAAAACAAAAAGGCGTGTTCGCAATCAAAGCCGATACGACGCAGTTCGATTATCCCGCGACGGCGGCTCTGAAGGAAATTTATAACGAGCCGGCTGTGCCGGTTACGGTTTTACTGCTGCCCGGAAAAGATACGCCGGTTAAGCTCCGAGGAAATCTGATAGGCGGGAAATTAAGGGAATATCTGCAAACTCTGCCGGATAAAAATTAAACATCGCAGAAAATCGATATACATTTTATTCGGTACGAAAGATTTATGTTATGGCTAAACAAAAAATAGACAAACAAAAAGCGACTGAACGAATAAAAGCGATTTGGCCGATACTAAAAAAAACATATCCGCAGGCCAAATGCGCACTGGAGCATAACAATCCTCTCGAGCTTCTTATCGCGACGATTCTCTCGGCACAATGTACCGATGTAAGGGTAAATATCGTTACAAAAACTCTTTTCAAAAAATACAAAACTGTAAAAGACTGGGCCGATGCGCCGATTGAACAAATCGAGCAGGATATAAAAAGCACGGGCTTTTATCGAAACAAAGCTTTTAATATAAAAAACGCCTGCCAAAAAATAATTAACGATTACAGCGGTAAAGTTCCTGATACAATGGACGAGCTGCTGAAGCTCAACGGCGTCGGCAGAAAAACCGCCAACGTTGTTCTCGGCAATGCATTCGACATACAGGGTATCGTATGCGATACGCACGTAATCAGGTTGAGCGGAAGGCTTGCGCTTTCGGCAAACAGCGATCCTGTGAAGCTCGAATTCGACCTGATGGAAATTGTGCCGAAGAAAAACTGGACGCTTTTCAGTCATTTGATTGTTTTTCACGGCAGAAATATATGCCAGGCACGAAAACCGAAATGCGATATCTGCCCGATTGCAAAACACTGCCCGGCAGCGGATAATCCGGAACTCTGGTAAAGGAAAATAGCCACAAAGGCACTAAGACACTAAAAAAATGATATAAATACAAAAACTTTGTGCCTTGGTGTCTTAGCGGCTAAAAAGAAAGGTAATAAAATGAGCGAAAAAATTGCGAGATTTGGCGTAGCGACCGAAGAAACCTGGCGGGTATTCAGAATAATGGCTGAGTTCGTCGAAGGATTCGAAGAGCTTGCGACAATCGGGCCCGCTGTTTCGTTTTTCGGCTCGGCAAGGACAAAGCCGGACGATAAATATTACAGGCTCGCGGAAGAAACGGCGGCGATTCTGGCCGGGGCAGGCTATGCGATTATCACCGGCGGAGGCGGCGGAATAATGGAAGCCGCAAACAAAGGCGCCGCTCAGGTCGGCGGAAAAAGCGTCGGCCTGAATATAGAGCTGTCGCATGAACAGATGCCGAACGAACATCAGAATATGTCGCTGCATTTCAGGTATTTCTTCTGCAGAAAAGTAATGTTCCTGAAATACGCCAACGGTTTCATTGTTTTTCCAGGCGGGTTCGGCACAATGGATGAATTCACCGAAGCCCTTGTACTGATACAAACATTCAAACAGGCGTATTTCCCTGTGATTCTTATGGGCAGTGAATACTGGTCGGGGCTGGTAGACTGGATGAAAAAAGAAATGCTCGGCAAACATAATTATATCGAACCGCAGGATATGGATGTCTTTTCCGTTTGCGATGACCCTGAAATGGCCGCCAAAGCGATTATAGATTTCCAGAAATCCGGCAAGAAAGGCGGGCTGCAGGAACCGAGCGGCCTGAAAAAATTCCAGAAACCCTGTCAAAAATAAGCAGTCTAATCCTGCAAATATTTCAGCAGATACTCTTTATCCGGGCCGCCGAGATGCTCCCACGGCAGAATTTTATCAGTCTCAAATTTTCTGGCCGCAAGCTTGTTCAAATCGAGTCCGAATTTTTCAAAAGCCGTTTGCCACAAATAAAAATTGAAACATTCGTCCCACAAATCGAATTTTGCACCGCTCTTATAAACAAATTCAATCACATCAGCCAGTTTCCTGTCGCCCCTGCCGATGGCTGATTCCAAAAGACTTCTCTGGATATTATGGAATTTGAAATTTAAAAATCTTGCGCCGAGTTTTCGTTTCTCCTCGAAAATTATATCCTTTGCCTTCCTGAAATATTCCTCGTTTTGCTGCCCCTGCCAGCCAAAAGGCGTATGGGTCTTGGGCACAAACCAGCTTATCGCGGCGTTTATATTGGCCACCCTGTTGCAAACCTTTTTTCGCAATACCGCAAGCTCGAGGGAAAGTTTTACAATACCTTTTATGTCCTCCTCTGTCTCGCCGGGCAGGCCAACCATAAAATAAAGTTTTACACTTTCGAAGCCCTGCTTATACGCTTCTTCGACGGCGGCAAAAAGATTTTCATTCGTTATAGGTTTATTGACGATTTTACGAAGTCTCTCACTTGAGGCTTCAACAGCGATTGTCAGGCCGCTTTTGCGAACCGACGATGCGAGTTTCGGCAAAAGTTTGAGCTGCACATCGACACGAAGGCTCGGCAGAGAAATTCCAACCTTGCGCGGTTCAAAATATTCGTTGAGCATCGCAACTGTCTCTTCGAGATAAGGATAATCCGCGGTCGAAAGACTTAAAAGGCTGATTGTATCGAAGGCGGTCGCTTCGTAAGCTTTTTTTGCGATTTCAAAAATTCTCTGCGGACTGCGAAACCGCATGGGTCTGCGGCAGAAACTTGCCTGGCAGAAATTACATCTGCCGGGACAGCCCCGCATAACCTCGATACTTATCCGCTCGTGAATCGCCTGCGTAAAAGGCACAATCGGCTTTTCAGGCACAATGGAAGTATTAAGGTCGTCAACAACAGCGTCGGAAATCCGTGAAGACTTTTCGTTATAAAGCGACGGCACATAAATAAATGGAAATTTTTCAGCGGCTTTCGCTAAAACAGCTTTCCTTGCCGTGTTTTTGTTTTCAATCAGAAATTTTGCAAGCTCAGCGACAGCCTCCTCGGCCTGACCGAGCAGGAACATATCGAAAAAGTCCGCAATCGGTTCGCAGCAGTTTGCCATTCCAGCCCCGCCCAATATTAACGGATATGCTTCATCCCTGTCTTTGCTTCTGAATGGAATCCCGGCAAGGTCGAGAGCATTTAAGACATTCGTATAACATAGTTCATTGGTCAGGCTGAACCCCAGAACATCGAAATCCTTAACCGCTGCTTTTGATTCGAGACTGTAGAGCGGAATATTTTTTTGTTTCATTACCTCCTGCGCATCGAGCCAGGGCAGAAAAACCCGCTCGGCGGCGACGTTCGGCAATCGGTTCAGAACTTCATAGACAATCGCCATACCCGTATGGCTCATCCCGATTTCATAAACATCGGGAAAACACAGTGCGATTTTCAAATCGCATTTGTCGAGGTCTTTCTTTATCTGGTTGACTTCGCCGCCAATATAGCGCGAAGGCATTCTGACAAACGGCAGGAGCTGCTGCTCTACTAAATCAGTCAAAATAGTAATTTTTTTGTTTTTCATTAAGCCCATTCTAACATTATAATTGAAAAAATGAAATCTCAGAAAATTAAATTCCTGACGGCTATACTGGCGGCGATTTTTATTTTGTATCTGCTGACAACCAGAATACAAAATCAAAGGCTCGTTTCGGTCGAAAGCCCCAACAGGATTGTGATGAATACCATCGCGAATATCATCGCGGTCGCGCCAGATGAAAAAACCGCACAATCAGGCATAGATGCCGCTTTTAAAGAGATATATCGCCTTGAAAAACTGATGAACCGTTACGACCCGAATTCGCAGCTTTCAAAAGTCAACCGGCTGGCGGCAAAAGAACCCGTCAAAATCGATAAAGACCTTTTCGATATTCTGCAGATGTCCGTCCATTACAGCAAAATAACCGATAATGCCTTCGATATTACTGTAGGGCCGATGGTGGATTTGTGGAAAAAATGTGCAGAGGCAAACTCGATGCCAACAGATAAACAGCTTGCGGAGGTGAAAAAAAGAATCGGCTGCGACAAATTGATTTTAGATGTCAATGATTTTTCAATCCGTTTTGCAGCAGAAGGTATTAGTCTGGATTTGGGCGCCATCGCCAAAGGATTCGCGGCGGACAAGGCCGTGGCCGAAATGAAAAAACACGGAACGCTCGGCGGATTAGTTAACCTCGGCGGCCAAATTGGATGCTTCGGCATAACAGAAAAAAACACAAAATGGATTATAGGCGTTCAAAACCCCGCAAAGCTCGAAAACAATCAAACTGCTGCAAAACTTGTTATTCCCGATATGGCTGTTTCAACCAGCGGCAACTACGAAAGATTTTATAAAATCGGCGGCCGTCAATTCAGTCACATCTTCAATCCTGCAACGGAAGAAAGTGTCGACCGGCTCGCAAGCGTTACGATTATTACCGCAAATGGCGCACAAGCCGATGCTCTTTCAACCGCGGTAAGCGTACTGGGGGTACAAAAAGGACTTGAGCTTATCGAAAAGATGGATAACACCGAGGCGATACTAATCCCTGCCGATAATAAAAACACACTGATAAAAAGCACCGGCGCGGAAAAATTTATTCTGAAATGAAAATTTTGGAGATTATTCCGCCTGCGGCTGCGAAATATTATATCTTTGCATCAGGCGGTTAAGTTTTCGTCTTTCGAGGCCGAGGATTTTTGCCGCCGCCATTTTCCTGCCGCTTACAGCATTAAGAGCCTGGATAATAACTTTCCGCTGAGCCTCATCGAGTGTCGGCAGACGAACTTTGCCATCCCGCGTGGGGGTCGCTATGAGAATATCAGTAGGAAGCGATGCAGGCGTAATCTGTTCAGTCTCAGTTAAAACATACGCTCTTTCCATTACATTGGCAAGCTCGCGCACATTGCCCGGCCAGTGATAATTGACAAGCAGTTTTTTAATCTCATCGCTTAGAACCTTGTAAGGTTCGCTGTACAACTCCGCCTGCCGGGCGAGAAAATATTCAGCGAGACAAAGAACATCTTCCGGCCTTTCTCTAAGCGGTGGCACATTAACAGTTACGACATTAAGCCGGTAGTACAAATCCGCGCGGAACTTTCCGTCATCGACCTGTTGTTTCAGGTTCCGGTTCGTCGCGCAGATAACCCGGACATCTATCGGATATGATTTCACCGAGCCGACCGGTACAACCATCGATTCCTGAAGAACGCGCAAAAGTTTCGCCTGGAGGTCGAGAGGGATTTCGCTGATTTCGTCGAGGAATATTGTTCCCTTATCGGCCGCCCTGAAAAAACCTACCGTATCACTTATGGCGCCGGTAAACGCTCCCCTGACGTGGCCGAATAACTGGCTTTCGAATAATTGTCCAGTTAATGTTGTGCAGTCAACCGGCACGAATATTTTATCCGCCCTGTCGCTGCAGGTATGTATTCGGCGGGCAACCATCTCCTTGCCTGCGCCGGTCTCGCCGCTGATTATCATGGAGCACTGTCTTGAAGCAACAGTATTGATTGTTTCGAGAATAGAGTTGAATGCCGGCGATGTGCCGATGACGAACTCGCTGCGCACAAGCTGAGACCTGGATGTGGTCATAGCATCACCCTTGACAGAGTCGCTCCCTCGCGCAGATTTCTCTTTTGCCCTTTCCACCATACGCGCAGAAAAAAACACTCCTTTTTTCACAGCGTACTCGGAATTTCACTGTTCGGTACGCTATACACTATATACAGGGAGCTTTGGGGGACTTTTTATGTTTTCTCGCCCTTCCAAACTCCTAACCTTATATAACTTTATACATTTTATCGCGTCCTATAATGTAAATCAAGGCAAAAGTGGTATTTTGGGGGGAATAAGATTCCCCTGTTTTTTTCTTGTTTATTATTATTTTATAGGACGTTACGTTTGCTTTTTCATAACTCCCTATAAATAAATACTTTACAAAAAATGCCCTATAAGGTATAAAATTATTTAATTTTAAATTATAGGACCTTGTAATTTTTCGATATTTTGCCGTCATCGTTTTTGATTATGGCAAGTTTTCACATTGTATCCCCCAATAAAGTGTTCTGGGGTGAGGCAGAATTGGCTTGAAAACTGTACCAGTTTAAGTTATAAAGTTCCTTTTCTATTCAGGCATAGGTTTAGTATGGACCAGCAGCAATGTCAGAACTGCGGCCAGCGGCAAAGCTGTGAAAAAGTTTATGAGCAGCTTGGTCGGTCAAAGGGGCCGAAAGTTCTGTTAAAAGTAATACAGGCATTTCTTTTGCCGCTGATTCTTTTTATTTTTTCTCTTGCCGCGGCTGAAAGACTTTTAACTGAAAAACTGAAAAGCGAGGCGGGAAAAAATCTTACTGCTTTCGCAGCGGCTGTACTGGTTGTGTTTTTATATCTTGCGATTCTGAAAATTTGGAGACGAAAAAATTAATACGCCCGGCAAATTAACCTTCAAAGGCGGAGTACATCCGCCCGACTATAAGGACTTAAGTTCGCAATGCGCTATCGAAGCGGTTTCTGTGCCGAAGCAGCTTGCAGTAATGCTTACCCAGAATATCGGCGCGATATGCAAACCTGTTGTAAACAAGAAAGACCATGTTACGGCAGGCCAGGTAATCGGCAGTAACGATGCGTTCGTATCCGCGCCGATTCATTCGCCGGTAAACGGAACTGTTAAGGATATCGCGCTTCAGTCTCATCCGGTACTTGGCAGAGCCGAAGCGATTCTTATAGAATCCGACGACACTAACCAGCAAAAGTGGCCGCGTGCAGATCAATTCAACGTTACTTTCGACCCTGCCCACTTTTTGCCGGAACATATTTTCGATTCCGTCCGCAAAGCAGGTATCGTGGGAATGGGCGGCGCGGGCTTCCCGACAAGCGTCAAAATAAAAGCCAATCCTCAATCGCCCATAAACACCATAATTATCAACGGCTGCGAGTGCGAGCCTTTTATAACCTGTGATTATCGCATAATGCTCGAATGGACCATTCAGATTTTAACCGGCGTTTCACTCATCAGCCGGGCCCTGAACTGCGGCAATGTTTATATAGGTATTGAGGATAACAAACCTGACGCGATTGCGGTTTTCGAAAAGGCCATACATACGATGCCATGCGCATCCGGCATAAAAATAGTCGCGGTAAAAACAAAGTATCCGCAGGGCGGCGAAAAACAGCTCATCAAATCGATAACCAATAAAGATGTGCCTGCCGGCGGGATTCCGCCGATGATAGGCGTTCTCGTAACAAACGTTGCCACTGCCGCGGCAATAGCTGAAGCAGTAGTTTTCGACGGTCCGCTTACACATCGGCCGGTTACAGTTTCAGGCAGCGGAATAAAGACTCCGGGCAATTTTTACGCTCCGGTCGGAATGGCCGCAGGCGAACTTATCGAGCTTGCAGGCGGATTGACCGACGACGCGGAGAAAATAATTCTCGGCGGACCGATGATGGGTTTCGCCGTAGCGGATTTATCGATACCCATAACAAAAACCTGCGGCGCGATTACCGTTCTGGCCGCAAAGGATATCGTAAAACGAAAAGAAACACCCTGCATCCGCTGTGGCAGATGTATCGAGGTCTGCCCGATGAACCTGACGCCTACGACTATCGCTCACGCGGTAAAGCACAACCTCCTCGACACGGCGCAGCAGTATTATATGTCAGCCTGTGTTGAGTGTGGCTGCTGCAGTTATATCTGCCCGGCAGACATAGAACTGTCAGGATTCATCAAGACCGGAAAAATCCTTGTCGCAAGACAGAAAAAATTAATGCCGAAATAAATGGAATAAATAAATGCTGCAAAATATTAAAATTTCGCCTTCGCCGCATATAAGCAAGCATCATTCTACGCAGAGTGTCATGCTCGATGTAATCATCGGCCTTGTGCCCGCAATAATCGCTTCGCTGGTTTTCTTCAGAATGCGTGCGGGGATTGTTCTGGCAAGCTGCGTCATTTCCTGCGTAGCTTTCGAAGCCGTTTGTAATCTCGCCAGGAAAAAACCGAACTCGCTTGGCGATTTGAGCGCAGTCGTAACCGGCATCATTCTCGCTTTTTCGCTTCCGCCGAGCATTCCGTTCTGGGTCTGTATAATAGGCTCTGGTTTTGCGATAATAATCGGCAAAATGGTTTTCGGCGGGCTGGGCGCAAATATCTTCAATCCCGCAATGGCCGGCAGATGTTTTCTTACCGCCTGCTTCGGAACAATGATGACTGTATGGACAGTACCGGCGACAATAGATTCGGCAATGCCGCAGGTCGGCACAGTTTCCGAGGCACCGGCCGCGATTACACAGGCAACTCCTCTCGGTTTAATAAAAGATATCCTCAAAAATAAACCGGCCCCGCAGGACGAGAAAATAAAAGCCGTTAACGGCATATTTAAAAATATGGTCATCGGCTCTACCAGCGGCTGTCTTGGCGAAACAAGTGCTCTCGCTTTGCTTATCGGCGGAATTTATCTGCTGATAAAACGAACCATCGACTGGATTATTCCAACGGCGGTTCTCGGAGTGGCTTTCATTTGCGCTTTTATAGCCTGTGAAATTGACCCTCATCATTATGTTCTGCCGTGGATACATCTGGCAAGCGGCGGACTTCTAATGGGCGCATTCTTTATCGCGACAGACCCGGTAACGGCTCCGCTGACCAAAAAAGGTATGTGGATTTTCGGCGCAGGTGTCGGAGCCCTGACAATGCTTATAAGATTAGTCGGCGAATATCCGGAAGGTGTTATGTTTGCCGTACTGCTGATGAATTCGATAAGTCCGCTGATTGACCGTTTCACAAAACTCACACCAACCGGAGGTATGGTCAATGCTTAAGATAATCAAAGAATATATGGAAAAAAGCTGGCTGCTGATAGTCTCGGCTTTCGTATTCGGTCTTTTACTCGCACTGACCAACACTGCATGGTCCGGCAAAATCGAACAGAACAAAATCGACAAGCTTAACGGCCTTATGGGCTCTCTTATAACCGACGCAAATAAATTCGAACTTGCCATTAAAGACGCCGAGATCGACCTGGGCAAAGGCAAAATCGCCAGGAGCGATATTTACGAGGCGACAGCCTCTGACGGCAATACCGCGGGCTTTTGTTTCAGGGCCGAAGGAACCGGCTTCGCGGACAAAATCGAACTGGTCATCGCCGTCGATGCCGCTTTCGATAAAATCATCGGCTACAGCGTTCTTGCGAGCAATGAAACGCCGGGGTTCGGCGACCAGATTACGGGCGATTATTTCCGCAAACAATTTATGGGCGCTCCGGTCGGAACGCTGAACCTTCTGAAAAAAGGTGACAATACAAAAGTCGATAACGATATCATCGCGATTAGCGGCGCTACGGTAAGCAGCACCGCGGTCGTTAATATTTTTAATAATTATCTCGAACAGATGAAAAAACAGGTTGCTGAAAAAGGACTTATTAAATAATGGCAGCAAATACAATGACAGCTAAAGGCGCCCTCGTTGGCGGACTGTGGACAGAAGTGCCGGTGCTGCGTCTTATCCTCGGCATGTGCCCGACGCTGGCAGTAACCGCGGCGGTAAAACCGGCTTTGACTATGGGCCTGAGCGTTTTGTTTGTTCTTATATGCAGCAATATTGTCGTTAGTCTTATGAGAGACCTGCTCAAGCCGCATCTGCGAATCCTGATGTTTACGCTGACAATCGCCACATTCGTAACAATCGCCGATTTGTTCCTGCGGGCGTTTACTCCTCAAATGAGTGAAGTGCTCGGCCCGTATGTTCCGCTGATTATCGTAAACTGTATAATCATCGCCCGTGCCGAATCTTGCGCCAGCAAAAACGGCATTTTCGTAAGTGCCGTCGATGCGATTAGTATGGGTATTGGTTTTACGATTGTACTTTGCATCCTTGCTTCCATTCGTGAGCTTCTGGCGACCGGAACCATCTTCGATATTCCGATTATGTGGAAAAGTTTCGTGCCATGGGCCGCGATGAGACTGCCCGTCGGTGCTTTTATTACGCTCGGACTAATGCTCGGCTTTGTAAACCTTTTAACAGCTAAAAAATCCTGAAAGATTTAGCAATGGATAAATTTTACATCTTATTAATGGCTTTTATCTCGATAGTGGTTGTCAATAACCTCGTCTTCACAAAGTTTCTCGGCATCTGTCCGTACCTGGGCGTATCGGGAAGAATAGATATGGCTTTCGGTATGGGCATGGCTGTAACATTTGTTATAACTCTGGCCGGTTCTTTGACCTGGCTCATCGACCATATGGTTTTAGTGCCTCTGCATCTGGAAATTACCCGTTACGTTTGTTACATACTCGTAATCGCCGGCGCGGTGCAGCTTGTCGAGATGTATCTGCGGAAATTTTTCCCGCCGCTGTATGAAAGCTTCGGAATATTTCTGCCGCTCATTACTACCAACTGTGCGATTTTGGGCCTTTGTCTTTTCCTTAATGTATGGGGAATCGACAATTTTGCTGAAGCCGCCGTCCTGAGTTTCGGGGCAGGTATCGGCTTTACGCTGGCGATATGTATAATGGCCGGTATCCGTGAACAGCTTAACTTTTCCGATGTGCCCGAATGTCTGCGAGGCGCTCCGATTACATTGATAACCGCCGGCCTGCTGACGCTCGCATTTATGGGCTTTGCCGGAATGATTAAATAGGAATCACAGATGATTTTAGCTGACATATTTTCATATTGGAATTCTTCCTGGCCGGCAGGACTGACGATGCTCGTTTTGGGTCTGGGTTTTTCGATTGTTCTTTTAATCGCCGACAAGAAATTCAAGGTCGAACTGGACCCCAAGATTGAACAGGTGTACCTGGCTCTGCCCAGAATCGACTGCGGCACCTGCGGCTTTGCCGGCTGTTCATCTTATGCCAAAGCTGTCGTTGCAAACCCGGTTCTCATCGGCAAATGCGCCCCCGGCGGAAGCAACTGCTCGGAAAAAATAGCTGAAATTCTCAGCCTTTCGGTAAGCGGTTCCAGTGCGACTGTAAGACCAATAGTCCATTGCAGAGCTCACAAGGACGATAAAACTTTTTCAGGTCAATATGATGGTATACCGACCTGTACCGCCGCGAACGCTCTTTCAAACGTACAAGCCTGTAAATTCGGCTGCCTCGGTTTTGGAGACTGCATGGCAAGCTGTAAATTCGGCGCAATTACTATCGTCAATGGTCTTGCGACAATCGACTATGAAAAATGTACTGGCTGCACCGCCTGTTCGAAAGCTTGTCCGAGAGGACTTATCGAAATGGTGCCATTCACCCATTCGACGATGATGACCGTTGCCTGCAGAAGTCAGGAAAGCGGCAAAGACACAAAGGCGTTCTGTAAAGTCGGATGTATAGGATGTAAACTTTGCACAAAACAAAATGAGGCGTTTGAAATGGTCACCAATTTCGCCAAACTGAACTACGCAAAATATCAGCCGGGCGAATCTTTCGAAACTGCGATGAAAAAATGCCCGACAGGCGTAATTGTATATCGCGGCAAAAATGCATCTGCCTGATACAACTCTGAAGAATTAAAATAACAGGAATTTCTTTACTTTAACTCCTCTTCCTGACCCTGTCCCGGCTGTTCCTTCATTTTATCAATCTTCTTGGCTTCCCTTGGCTGTTTTTTGGGAATTTGTACCTGTACGCCGAGCTTGCCGAGTTCGCTGGCAACTTCCGGCTGATACGGGTCAAGCTCGAATGCTCGTCTCAGGTAAACTTCCGCATTGGCGTTATCTCTTTTGAGCAGATAGAAAAAGCCGAGTTGTTTATTAATCACAACCGAATTCGGAGCCAGGTTATGAGCCTTCATATAACTCGAAAGAGCATACTCGTCGAGTCCTCTCTCCTGGAAAGCACGTCCTAAAAGCAGCGAATGTTTGGCGCTGACGCTGGCCTGACTTATATACATTTCAGCAAGCACTTCGCTTCTTTGTTTATCGCCCTTATCGACAAGCAGCTTTACGATGGACGCCTGCGCATCGTGATGCACCGGGTCGAACGCCAAAGCCTTGTTATATTCCCATTCAGCTTTGTCCCACAGACCTTCGCTGTGATAAATCCTGCCGAGGTCGTAATGCGTCTTGGCATCGCTGTATTTTTTGTCGAGTTGCTTCAGTAGTGCTTCCTTCTGAATGTCGCTCTTGCTGGTAAGCTCTTTATCGTTGATTTTTTCCCCTGTCGCGGTTTTCTGCTGTTCTCCGCAGCCGCCGATAATCGCACAAGCCAATGCTATGATCAGGACTTTGAAAATCATTTTCATCTCTCAATCCTTTCCAATTTAGTTTTCCTGAGACAATAGATAATAACAGTATGAATGCTTCCGTAAAATTTTCAAGTATTAAATTTTATATATCCAGATTCTGAACTTCAAGAGCATGTTCCTGTATATAAGTCCGGCGTTTTTCAACGTCGTCTCCCATCAGGATACTAAACAGCCTGTCGGCCTCGCCGGCATCGTCAAGAGTGACTTTCAGCAGCGTTCTCCTGTCAGGATCCATAGTCGTTTGCCATAGCTGTTCGGCGTTCATTTCGCCCAGGCCTTTAAACCGTTTTATTTCCACTCCCTTGCCGCCGATTTGTCGTATTCCAGTGCATATCTGGTCCATCGAGGCTATTTCATGCTCATCAGGCCCGTTTGTCAGCCTGAATTTTGTCGGGATGGCCTCGCCGGATACTTTACGCTCGGCTTTCAGCAGATAATCCTTAAAATCGAGCCCGAATTTGCTTTTCAGTTTTGCGTTAATCTCATTTGCCCGCGTTACTTCGTGCAATTCCTCGGCAAACAGTCTTTCGGCGCCTTCCGTCTCTTCGGAACCGATTAGAGCCTGGATTTCGGCATGTCTTTTTTCATATTCGTCCCTGTCGTGATAAAACTCCGACTGTCCTTCGAAGCGAATATGATATTCCGGCAGTTTTTTGCCGTTATAGTGTGTTTCTATGAAGTGCTTGAGCTGCACCCCTCGTTTTTCAAGTACGGCCACGTTGCGTTCGAGGTCGCCGAGCAGCTTGATAAGGTCCTTTAATTCCGCACCATTTATCTTCTTTTTTCCGGCAGACTCATTTATTATCAATTCCGTACCGTCAGTTCCGCGGGATACCATACGTTTCCGCATCGCCTGTTCGGTCAGGATATATTCCGATTTTTTCTGCCCTTTTATGGAAAGCTCGTAAAGTGGAGGCTGGGCGATATAAACAGCGTCTTTTTCGAACAGCTCCGGCATCTGCCTGAAAAGAAACGTCAGCAGCAGTGTTCGTATATGCGCACCGTCAACATCGGCATCGGTCATCAGAACGATTTTCCCGTATCGGCACTTGCTGAAGTCGAAATCGTCGGAACCGATACCCGTGCCCAGTGCGCTTATTATGGTGCGTATTTCCTCATGAGCAAGCATTTTGTCGAGTCTTGCCTTTTCCACGTTAAGAATTTTGCCCCGCAGCGGCAGAATTGCCTGAATATTTCTATCCCGCCCGCCCTTGGCGCTTCCGCCTGCGGAATCGCCCTCGACAAGGAAAAGTTCCGTTGACCCTATTTCCTTGCTCGAGCAGTCCCACAGTTTGCCCGGCAGACCTCCGCTGCTCAAGGCTCCTTTTCTTCGTGTCAGTTCACGTGCCTTTCGTGCGGCCTCTCTGGCCGCGGCGGCCTGGATGGCCTTGGTAAGAACTCTTTTGGCCTGCGCAGGATTTTCCTCGAGGTAATTACCGAGTTGTTCGTTGACGGTTGTCTCGACAAAAGTTCCTACTTCAGGATTGCTCAGTCTAACCTTGGTCTGCGCTTCAAAATGCGGGTCGGGCACTTTTACGGATATAACCGCGGTAAGACCTTCGCGGATGTCTTCGCCGCCCGGAGCCTGACCGTTTTTAAGCAGGTTCGCCTTGCGGGCGTAAGCGTTCATCGTACGGGTAAGGGCGGTTCTAAAGCCGCTCAAATGCGTGCCGCCGTCGATATTCCTGATGTTATTCGCAAACGCCAGCGTATTTTCCATATAACTGGTGTTGTACTGCATCGCAACCTCGCATGTCATTTTAGCCTGCGGGTCTTCCTTCGAGAAATATATAACGTCTGAATGCAGCGATTCCTTGCCTTCATTGAGGTGCTTAACAAATTCTTTCAGGCCGTCTGCAAAATGGTAAGTTTCCTTTTTATTATTCCTGTCGTCCTGAAAAGTGATTTTCACGCCCGCATTCAGATACGCAACTTCACGAATCCTTTTCTCAAGCGTTTCATAATCGAAGACTATATCACCGAATATCTGTTCATCGGGCAGGAATTTCACCAGCGTACCCTGCTTGTTTGTCGGCCCGACTTCTTTTACAGGTCCTTTTGCGTTGCCTCTTTCGCATACAAAGTGATATTGTTTGCCGTCGCGAAAAACCTCTGTTTCGAGCCATTCGCTCAGGGCATTAACAACGCTGACGCCCACGCCATGCAGTCCGCCGGAAACTTTATAAGCGTCATGGTCGAACTTTCCGCCGGCGTGAAGCGTCGTAAGCACAACTTCGAGAGCGCTTTTACCGGCTTCCTTGTGCATATCCACAGGTATGCCGCCGCCGTTATCCTCGACCGAGCAGCTTCCATCAACGTGAACTCGCACGATTATCGTATCGCATCTTCCCGCCATCGCTTCATCGATGGAATTGTCCAGCACTTCATAAACGAGATGATGGAGTCCGCCCTGCTGACGGTTGCCTATATACATCTCCGGCCTTTTTCTAACCGCTTCAAGGCCGGCGAGAATCTTTATACTACTGGCATTGTAACTATGGTCTTTCATATTTGCGTTTGAGTCCTTTTGTTAAATTTTACTCGCCTCTGGCTAATTTATTTCAAGCACAAAAGCCTGATTTCCCTTATGTTCGCCGATGGACAGGTTTCCTGCAGCTGTCTAAGTATCTCATCAGTTCTGTTTCGCAGGTGAAACATATATGGTCCCGGCTTGACTTTTACTTTCAGCACACCTGCCCGGATGGAATCCAGTTGACAATGTGCGGTTATTTCCTGGCCTGCAATTTGTTCGAACAGGTTTAATATCTCGATGTTTTTATCTGTATTCTTTGCGAACCTGCCGAGATAGTCGTATACATCGTTTCCCAGTGGTAAACTCGCCGGCTGTCTGTGTCCGACAATTTTTTTGTTTGCCTGTTCGAGTATAAAATCGCCGTCCATGGAAATACTCTTTTCTAAGAAAGACTTACCGGCATAACTATATAAACAAAATTCGCGCCGCTCTTTATCAGGCCCGGCCGGTCAGGCTGGCCCAGTTGCAGTTCGAACGAATCTTCACGGACTACTCTCAGCACATCCACGAGGAATTGCGGGTTAAACCCTATTTCCATCGGCTCGCCCTTATAGTCCACTTCCATCGCTATTTCAGCGTCGCCCATTTCCGGCGCCCTGCTGGTAAACACGAGAGATTTTTTGCCGAGCGCAAGTTTAACGCCCTTCGAATCTTCATTGGTAATAAGCGCAGCCCGCTTCACGGCGCTCAGCGTTGCGGCGGTATTAAGCTGTACCTTGTTCTTGTAATCGGCCGGAATAATATCTTCGTATTTCGGAAAAGTTCCTTCAACGAGGTTGGAACTGATTACAACTTTGCCGCAGGCGATAATTATCTTGCCGTCAACGAACTTAACGGAGACCTTATCTTTTTCGCCGGCTCCGACTTTATCGAGAAGCGCCATCGTCTTGGCCGGTACGATAAATTTCTCAGCTTCGATTTTCTTGTCCGCCTCTGCGTTCAGGCTTAGTTTATATTTCGCCAGTCTTCGGCCGTCTGTTCCGACAAGTATAAGTTTTTTACCGGCCGGCTCCCATAGAATGCCGCTCAGCGCGTATCGTGTGTTTTCTTTGGCCGTCGCGAAAAGGCAGTGCTCGACCGCTTCCTGCAATTTAACAAGGTCGGCCTCGAGCTGTGCGTGTCCGTCGAAACCGGGCACTTCCGGATACTGCTCCGGCTGATGACCGAAAATCGTAAAGTTGCTGTCGGCTCCGCGCACTCGGCAGGTCGCTTCCGCCACTTCCATCGCGAGAACTTCGTCAACGCTTTCACGCACAATTGCCGCCAGCCGCTCGGCCGGAACGACCGCTTGTCCTTCCTCTTCGACCTGCGCCTGCGGGATAAGGCAGGTTATGCCAATTTCAAAATCAGTTGCGCTGATATAAACTTTGTCTTTTCCCGCCTGAATCTTAAGCCCCTGCAGAATAGGCTTGGTAGTTCGCGAAGGAACAACTATTGTTACAAGGCCCAGTGCTTCAGCAAGTGCTGCTCTGTTAAACTTAACTTTCATTTTTCGTCCCTCTGTCTAAATCGTCTAAAGGATTTTACTAATTTCCAGCCTGTTAGTGTACACCAAAAAAATGGTTTTGGCAAAAGAGTTTTATAATACTCTTCTCTTTGTTTTAGGTTAAAAGTTACAGCCTGATGTTACTATTACTTATATTAATTAATTAAAAATATTAGTAGTAGTAATATAGCCTGCTATAATGTTAGAAGAACACAGAGGTTTCTATATAACTGCTTATAAATAAAGGTTTTGTGTGATAAATAAACCCAGGGCGATTGTGGATAACTTGTTATATTGCTTGTTGGGTACAAGGGGCTGGGGCTTTAATGAAATAGGGCCTTGGGGAGTTGGGGGATAGTTGCCGGAACACCTAACAGGGCAGAGCAGAGAATTCACAGGTTTTACACACGCCATATAACAGGCGCCACCTATAATTTTTTATGAAGTTCGACAAAATTTTGTGCTTTTTCCAGCACTTTTGTGCGCAGTGTGACCGGCGAAAGTACCTGTACCTGGTCGCCATATCCGAGCACCCACCAACTGATTTCGCCAAGCCCATCGACGCGAAAACTTAGGATTACCGAGCCGTCTTTGTTCCATTGAGCTTGTTGTGTACTATGCCACAAAACTTCCGTAACATTATGAGCTACGAGCGGAGAAAATTTTAGTTTGATATCGTAAAGTTTTCCTTCCGGTATCAGGCACCACGCCCTGCCGAGATATTCCTGAACATCGAAGTTGTCTCCGCCGGTAAATTTTTTATCAAGAACCTCCGCGCGTATAATTCTGCCGAGGTTAAAGGTTCTGACGGCCTTATGAAGGCTGGAATGGCCTATTACATACCATGCGCGTTTTTTATAAAGAAGATGATATGGATGAATGGTTGTGTCTATATCGCCGTTTTCATACAGGGACGAGTAAGCGATACGAAGCATTGTCTTTTTCCTGATAGCTTTCTGTACGGTACTGTAAACATCGTCGAGCAGCTTTATCGCGGCGTGCTGGTCCGGAGCAACGGTTATTTTCGCAAGCGTACTCTGGCAATACTGGCGGATATCAGCCGGAAGATTATTTTCTATTTTCAGCCCCGCCAGCAGCGCTGAATTTTTATACGGCATCGGCAGATGATTTCTCATCTTGTGTACGAGCATTAGAAGGCTAAGGGCCTCCTGAAGATTAAAATCGATGGGAGGCAGGAAAAATTTGGGGTCGATACTGTAGCCGCCGGTTTTGTTGTCGTATTTGTAAGGTACGCCAATGCTCTGCAGCTCTTTTAAATCCCTGAAAACCGTGCGTCTGCTTATACCAAGAAGGTTTTCGAGGTCCACGGGCGAATATTTCTGACCAGACTGAAGCGTGGTCAAAATATTGACGATTCTGCTGACTCTACTGTGTTTCATCCTCTTTTCTCTCATAATAAAAACAATAGCAGTGATTTGTCCGCTACTATTATATCAATCGGACAACCGTTTTTCAAAGATAATTTGCCTTTTCCGCCCCTGTCGGTATAATTTTTTCAATTCTAAAAAATATATTTAATCGTTTATTGGACTTTGAGGCAAATTATGAAAAAAACCGTACTTATTTTAGAACTTATACTTATCGCTTTCTTCGCGGCCAGCTGCCAAAAACCGAAAAAGATTGAGCCGGTCAAGAAACCGCTTCAGTACGACAAACCTTTGCCGCCGGGCCAGCTTGCATTGCGGAAAATAACAAACCCCTCCGACATTCCTGATTTTACATTCGCCTGCTACGACCTGGCAAACCTTAGAGCCGCGGTCGCCAACAGCCTGAACTATTTAAAGAAACCTTCCAGTAAACAGTTTTATCCTTATGGCGAAATCACCCATGACAAGGCAATTGACAGCCTCAAGGCGTTTGATGAATTATTAAACTCCAAACTTATCGGCGAAAAGCTGAACGAAGCGATACGTGAGAAATTCGACGTTTACATCTCTGTCGGCTGCGATGATATTGGTACCGTTTTATTTACGGGTTATTACACTCCGATTTTTGACGGCTCCCTGACCCGCACCGAGCGTTTTTGCTATCCTCTTTATAAACAGCCGGCCGACCTTCTAAAAGGCCCCAAGGGCGAAATCCTCGGCAGGCGCACAAAACAAGGCACCGCGCCGTATCCGTCAAGACAGGAAATCGAAAGTTCCAATATGCTTGCCGGCACGGAATTGATTTGGCTCGGCGACCCGTTTGAGGTTTATATCGCCCATGTTCAGGGCTCGGCCAAAATAAAACTGCCGAACGGCAAACTTACAGGTGTCGGCTATACCGCCAGCAACGGACATGAGTACAAAAGCGTATCAAAGGCGATGCTCGAGCAGGGCAAACTTACCGGCCAGCAGATGAGCCTGTCGGCGATGATAGATTACTTCAAGAAAAATCCAAATGAAGTCACCGGCTACACCCAGATGAATCCGCGCTTTGTATTTTTCCAGATAGAAAAGGGCGAGCCTCGCGGCAGTTTAAACGAAGAGGTTATACCGTATAGAAGTATCGCGACGGACAAGACCATTTACCCGCCGGCCTGTATGGCATTTTTCTCAACCAGGCTGCCTTTTGAAAAAGACGGCGTAATTTCGGAAAGGCCTTATACCGGTTTCGCCCTCGACCAGGACACTGGCGGAGCAATCAGGGCTGCCGGCAGATGCGACATCTATATGGGCCAGGGCGACAAGGCAGGCACCCTCGCGGGCAGGACCTATCAGGAAGGCCGACTCTATTATCTGTTTGTGAAATAACAAACCGGACAGAGCCGCGGTATGACGTAATATTGTTGTTTTTTAAAAGTCAGGAGAGAACTATGAAAAACAAAAATATTTTTCTTTTATGCGCTGTATCGTTACTTTGCGTTGCCGCGCCGTATAAATTCGATTTTGAGATTCCCGTCTTTGAACAGGCCGAATTTTCAAATGCGCCTTTATGTCAGGTCGTTCGGATTATCGATGGCGATACTATAGTTGTCGATATGAACAATCAGGATGTGAAAATCAGATTGGCAGGTGTCAAATCCGCGGACAAGTACAGCGTGGAAATGACTTCGTTTACTAAAAATCTTTTAAGAGGAGAAAACGTTTATATTATTGATGACCCGAACCAGAAAACGCCGGACAAATTCGGCTATCTTCCCCAATATGTATATCGCGCTCCCGACGGCTTGTTCGTAAACGCTGAAATCATTCGGCAGGGTTACGGCCGGGCGGACACAGAAACGCCATTTAAATATTCAGCCGAATTTCAGCAGCTCGAAAAATTCGCAAAAGAGCGAAGCAAGGGTTTTTGGGATGCCAGCCGGCCGGAAAAAATTTCGCAGCCGGCCCCGTCTCCGCCGCCGAAAGCATCAATCGCAGCAGCTGCACCGTCAGTACCGGTGGCGCCGACACTATCACCATCGCCGAAAACTTCAGCGGAAAATAATGATATAATTGTATACGTAACAAAGACGGGCAAAAAATATCATCTTGCGACTTGCGGTTCTCTGAGCAAAAGTTCTATTCCCATAAAGCTCAGCGACGCCAAGGCTCGCGGCTACACCCCCTGCAGCAGATGCAACCCGCCGCAGTAAATATAAAACTATTCCCGGCGAAATATCTGTATGCTTTTTCTCTCATTTCTCCTTGAAATTTGACAACTTTTATCTTAATTAAGGACTTATGAAGGATTCAGACCGAACATACCGGATTTTCATAAGTGCCGCCGAGCCAAGCGGCGACAAGCTCTGCGCAGGCCTTATAACCGCTTTGAAGCAGACAGGCCATAGCTTCGAATTTACAGGCTTTGGCGGTCAAAATATGGCCGATGCCGGCTGTTCGCTCCTTGTTAATACAACTCAAAGAGCCGCAATGACTTACAACGCTTTCAGTCATATCCTTTTCTTCCGCAAAGCCATAAAAACGGCTCAAAGGCACTTTGTCGCCGCAAAGCCCGACCTCGTGGTGGTTTGTGATTCGCCGAGCTTTAATTTTCATATCGCCAAGGCCGCCAAAAACGCCGGCACAAAGACCCTT
This sequence comes from Phycisphaerae bacterium, assembly GCA_041652575.1. Taxonomy (NCBI): domain Bacteria; kingdom Pseudomonadati; phylum Planctomycetota; class Phycisphaerae; species Phycisphaerae bacterium. The sequence continues at coordinate 49,669 of JBAZHC010000020.1, forward strand.
TTTTATGTCGCTCCGCAGCTATGGGCCTGGGCCGAATGGCGGATTAAAAAACTTAAAATACTCTGCACCGCCGGACTGGCCGCGATACTGCCTTTTGAACCGGATTGGTTTGCACAGCGGGGCCTTGCCTGTCAGTTTGTCGGTAATCCTTTATTGGAGAGTATCGACGCCAAAAATATCGCGCCGAAAAAATACGACCGTTATTCCATTTCGCGCGCCCATATCGCGCTTATGCCCGGCTCGAGAGAAGCCGAGATAAAATCGCTCTGGCCCGCGATGCAGCACATAGCCAGAAGATTAAAGGCTCGTCATCCGCATATTCGGTTTACCGTTGTCGCGGCCAATAAGCAGGTCGAACAGACTTTAAGGCAGAGTGAGTTTAAAAGTCTTTGCTGCGATTACGCCCTTGACGCGGTTTACGACACTGCGAAAAAAGTCGATTTTACTCTCGTCGCCAGCGGAAGCGCGACTCTTCAGGTTGCCGCCGCCGCATGTCCGATGGTGATAATGTATCAGTCGAATAAATATCTCTGGCACCTCATCGGCAAAAGACTTGTGAAGACCAAATATCTTTCGCTTGTTAATATTCTTTCGCAGAAGGAGCTTGTTCCGGAATTTATGCCGTATTTTTCATCGGTTGCCCCTATCGTGGTCGCCTGTGAAAAACATTTGAATAATACTGATAAACTGTCGAGCCTCAGCGGCGAACTTAGCGAGCTTATAAAACCGATTACAGGCACAAACGCATCGCAAAACGTCGTGAAAATGATTATGGAGCAAATTGCTTCGGGGCCAACATAGTCTCTGGCCATAAATGAGGTTTACTATTTGTTGCCTTTCAGCAGCTTTTTATTCTGTGGGCTTTCTAAATAATTTTGTCTCGAAAAGGGTATGTACAATTTGTCCACACCCTTTCAACTGTACGGTTTTTTCGAACACCTCAAACTTTCAAGCCCTCGGTCGTCTGTGTTTTTGATTCTCATATTTTATTTGCCATACTTTAAATCAACCCCCTATCTTCTGATAAGCCATTACTATATATTTTTTGGCAATCTCAAAATCAAATGTACTCTTAATGTTTATTTCTAAATCCCCTGTTCCATAATGACCGATGTTAGTTACATCTCTTGAGATTTCCGGCAAATCTGTTAAACTTTTCGGAGTAAGTTTTATATATAAAATGATTTTTTTATTCTGGATTTCCATACATAAAATATTTTGAGAAATCTTATAGCCTATATAAAGCTTCTTGGGATTTTCTGTAATGGCAGGGTCTAAGCCTAAAACAAATTCCTGAACTTGCACAGCAAGCTCTTTTATCTTCTCTGGTACACCTTTAAAATGTTCCTCAAATGTATACGAGCCAGTGGCACGAGTTTCAGCGGCTTTTTTGCCCGCTGCTACCATTTTGGGATCCTTGTTGCTCACAGGGGTCTCCCCCATGCCTATGGATTCATAGGATTTCCTGAAAATTTCCTCCAGATAAAGTGTCGAATTTTCAAAAAATCGATAGCTCCATAGTTCAATATTAGCCCCCATAACCTGCACAGCATGAAGGTCATATTTCCTGAAATTTGGAGCAATACAAATAACCCTGACATCAGACCAATCTACCTTGGCATTATTTCCTAACTGCTTTTGAACGGCTATTTCAAAATCACCTTTATGATCATAAATCCATTGCAAATAAAATAAGCTTTGGTTAATTAATTCGGATGATTCTATTTTTTTATATTCTATGATTACGGGATTATTTTCCTCTGAAAGAGCCATAGTATCTATTCGGCCAGCATGACTATGACCGGTAGAAAATTCAGAAGCCACAAATCGACAGTTGAAAACTGCCTCAAGATTGCGTTCGATAAGATTTTGCAAATCTTTTTCGAGATTAAAATTGGTTTTCTCGATAACTTTTAATTTTTGCCCTGTAATTTCAAATAATGGCATATATAAATCTCCTTTTAAACAATATTTTTATATAAAGCTTTAATTTTTTTCTCTCTTCTATTTTCCCTCAAGCCTTCCTTACTAGTGAGTTTTCCTATGTAGCGATCTCATCGGGGCATCTTCTCTTTTACATTTTCTACCATTTTTATCTTTTTGTCAAAAGTTACTTTCTGCCTCATACCAAAATACTAACAAACTATTTATCGCTTAAATCCTTATAAATCAAACCCTTTTAAAAAATCGTAAACATCACCTTAATTAGTATTTATAACAACAGCTTTAAACCCTGCCTTCCGGCTCATAACAAGGGTGGGGGGTACAAATTGTACCCCCCCTTCAGTTGACCGATTAAATATTTCGTATCGGAGCCTGTCCGCCATAGTCCCTTAGGGACGACGGCGGATGCCTTGGTGGCTAAAAATAGCGCAATAAAAAAGCCCTGCCATTACTGACAGGGCCTTAATATCGAAAACAGTTGTTCCACGGCAGCGAAAATGCCTGACTGTTAACCTCTTGTGAGGGAGGTTAAGTTTCCTTTAGAAAGGAGGTGATCCAGCCGCAGGTTCCCCTACGGCTACCTTGTTACGACTTAGTGCCAGTCACCGAACTTACCGTAGGCAGTCGTCTCCCTTGCGGGTCAACAAACCGATTTTGGGTATTTCCGGCTCCCATCACTTGACGGGCGGTGTGTACAAGGCTCAGGAACACATTCACCGTGACATAGCTGATTCACGATTACTAGCGATTCCAACTTCATGAGGGCGAATTGCAGCCCTCAATCCGGACTGAGATAACTTTTATGCGATTTGCTCCACCTTACGGTCTTGCGTCGCTTTGTAGTTACCATTGTAGCACGTGTGATGCCCTGGGCATAAAGGCCATGAGGACTTGACGTCATCCCCACCTTCCTCCGGTTTAACACCGGCGGTCCTGTTAGAGTCCCCGCCTTGCGGCGATGGTAACTAACAGCAGGGGTTTCGCTCGTTATGGGACTTAACCCGACATCTCACGACACGAGCTGACGACAGCCATGCAGCACCTGTGAAAGTTTCACCCTTGCGGGCAGCCTACTC